>DATHYB010000155.1:0-10784 GCA_035459365.1 Candidatus Limnocylindrales bacterium | reverse complement strand
TTTTTGAGCTGGTCTACTTCTTTTTGGCGCCTAAAGAGCACTGCGTATTCGACAAATTTGAAGTGATTCGCGAGCAGCAGGATGCTGAGGGCTGCCGTTAAGGTTACGATACCGATTGATTGGAGCAGGGTATTAGCAATGAGGGCGTCGGCGTCTTTGAGGGATGAGGCTGTTGAAACGACGGCTATGACAGTATTATCCTGTAGGATTGGCCGGCCGACGTTCCACGAGCGTTCTCCGTTCGTGCCGGTCGTCAGCTGGGCTATAGATTGACGTTTCGAAACAGCAAGTGACAGTTGTATATCGCTGAAGCTGGTCGGAGCAGCATTGTTTTCGGACGAAGCCAGGGCGGAAAACATGCCACCCGGCATGGGTTTAACGATGCTAATCTGGTTGAGTTCCGGGTTGTCGGCAGCAGTCTTTTTGACGTATTGTTGCAAGCTTGCGGGTTGATCGATAATCGGAGTGATAGAGCTGGCGATTAGCCCGTTGGCGAGGTCAGCCTTGCGCCGGAGTTCGGTGTCGTAGTTTTTCTGAACCGAGGTGCTGATAATGAGTGTATTAGCCACAATCATGGCAGGAATGGCCATGATAACACCGATTGAGTAGTAGAGCTCAAGCCGTTCCTTGGGGATTTGGAGTTTGTCACGGAACATACGGCTAGAGCGGAGGGTCGCTGGCTACAGTGTTTGAGCTAGGGGTATCAGACGAGGCTTTGTGCCGGTGTTTCATGTAGACAATGGCTCCGCCGAGCGCTGTCAGGATGATAAGCGCAGAGCCGATGAGGTAGGCATTCATGAAGAACGTGGCTTTGTCGGTGCTTTCGATCTTGTAGCTGAGGCCCAGCGGATTGCTGTCGGACGGTGCGGCAGTAGCGACGGCGAAGTTGAACACGCTTGAGCGGACGGGCTTGGTGTCTTCACCCTCGACCGTAACATAGGCTTCGTGTTTACCCGGCTCCAGCGGGTCTTCAAGCGTGTATGTCCAGCGCCCTTCGTTGTCTGCCTTGGTGCTCAGAATAAGGGGCTCGGAGAACAGATAAATAATTACTCGCTTGCCGGGTGCCGCCGTGCCCGATAATTTGATGGCTTCTTTGCCATTGCCCGATATGGTCTTTAATTCCTGGACGGCCAGTTGTTTGGTAACGGGCAGGGATTTTACCTGTGAAGGGGCGACTGGTGCGAGTTTGGCGGGGATGACATATTTCTGCCCGGCGAAACACTGCTCGGACTGGGCGAACTGTTGGTATGAGAGCCGCCGCTCCTGCTCGGTAATGTCCTGGTAGGTTTTTTGTCCGACCATCTTGATCATGCAATTTTGAAATGCGCTCGTATTGTCGGTGGCTTTTGCAGTAATGGCCTGTAGTGGGCTCGGGTCTGCCTTGGTTGTTGGCGAGGTCCTGGTGGTCGTAGAAGCTGTCGTAGAAGGTAACGTTGTCTGGCTCGTAGCTGTTGGTGACGATACGGAGTAAACACTGACTGGAATGGTAATTGTTTTTGATAAGTTGCTGTAGACGACTCGTACGGTGATGCTGCCGTCTCCCGGTGTCGGGCCAGAGTTATAGCGGCCAAACTGCTGTAAGGCGTCTATGCGGCCGACATTGACTGCTTTCCATTCATAGCTGGAGAACTGCGTGACGTCACTACGGTCAGTACCGGTGACGAGGACTGCGGCAAGCGCGATGTCTACGGGCGTGTTCGTCGGGCCGCGCCATGCGGGTATGCTGGCGATTACTTCGAGGCTGCTCGACGTTGCAGTGCTGGCGTTACTGATATTGACATCGACGCTGTTGGTCCGGCAGGAGTCAACTGAGGTCACTCCGTCAATTAATTTGTAGTAGTTTACGACAGAATAAATCTGGTGGAAGCCGTTCGGGTAGGCGGGTGTATTGAGGGCAAAACCCCAGGTTGACGTACCGATCTGCGAGCCATTCCCGGCCAGGTTGTAGTCTACGTAAAATTGCACGCTTTGGATACCGACTGTGCTAGTGGTGGTCACCTGCAGGCCGGCAGTTTCTATGAGCGTTGATCCTGGCTGCGGTTCACTCAGCCAGATATCAGGCGGGCAGTATGATCCTGATTCAGCGGTTATGTTTGTCGGAGTAACCTGTGCCAGCCCAAATACGAGGCTGGTTGTAAGGAGGAGGGCGGCCAAAAGATGATGATGAATCTTCCTAAGCATAATCGTTATATTTAGCTTACGCTTTTTACAACAGGCGGTCAATCGTTTTCCTCTGTCACGGCGCTCATTTTAGTAAGCCGCAATAAGTCCGGCAGCGATGAATAACTGCTCGTATCACCACGAAGTTGATGTGCTGTAAATAAGACGCAGAAAAAGCGTTGGCACTCTTGACACGTAAGTGCCAACGGCTATATAATGTAAAGTAACAGTTGACGCACATGACAGTCATTTCTCCAGGGTGGTGAACCACAAAGATCTCGGTAGGGAAGGGGCCGGGCGCGAGTAGGACTCATGAATTAGCAAACGACGTAAGACGAAGTAATAAGGAATATATATGCACGCGAAAACGATCAATAGTGAACAAATTTGGCAGTCGTCGGACGGCCAGCGGACCATCTGGGATGTAACCTTGCAGGCCCAAGATGGCAAAGAGTACAAGCTCAAGACCTACAGCGCCAAAATCGGTAAGCTCGGGTTCGAAGGCGATGTCCGCAGCTACCTTAACCCCCGCGGTGAGCGCTTCGTGCGCCAAGTGCCAGCGGCGGTACCAGCCCGCTCAGGCTTCTCCCGGGATGACGCCGCTATCCGCGCCCAGTGGGCGATCGGACAGGCGATTAACCTGGCGAGTGTCAAGATGGACAAGGAGGCGATCACGCTTCCCGTCATCGAGCGCTACGCCAAGGAGCTGTTTGCCACCGTATCACGGGTCAAGGGCGACGACGTGACACCGGAGCTCGAAGCCGAAGCCGACAGCCAGATCAAGCAGTTCACCAAGACGGCCGGCTCATTTTAATGCCCGCCGCTTGCACGAAACGCTAAACGCCAGGACACGCTCCTGGCGTTTTTTATATAGCCCTGGTATTAGCTTGTTCCAAGTTTTTCATGAATGCTGCTGGCTGCAATCGCACCCGTTGAGCAGGCGACGACTACGAGGTCTTCGAATGGTGTAATATCGCCAGCGGCATAGACTCCTTTGATGCTCGTTTCTTGCTGTTGGTTGACCTGGACGGCACCGTCAGCCAGTTCGCAACCGAGCTGCTCGAATAGCTCAAGCCGGGCTTTTTGCTCGATGTTATAAAAGAGGGCGTCAGCTGACTGCTCGCTGCCGTCCTCGAGCTCGATCGTGTGCAGCGAGCCCTCACTGCGGCGCAGCTTTTTAATCTTCTGCCTCACTACCCGGATGTTGTGTTCATCGGCTTGTTGCAGGACTTTTCGCGGCAGATCATGGCCCTCGATATAGATCGTGATGTTGCTTGGGTCTGTATAAACCATAAACTCTTCAGCATATCCAACGATGTCTTTGTGCCAGCCGACGATGGCAATTTGTTTATCAGTATATTCATGGCCGTCACAGGCAGGGCAGTGCCAGGCGCTTGTGCCGACACAATCCTCAAAGCCGGGGAAAGAGGGGTGTACGTCAGCTGTTCCGGTAGCGATTAATAAGTGCTTTCCACTGTATGTTCCTTGATTTGTTTCAATGCAGAAATTATTACTATTTCTTTTGACGTTCAATGCCCATGCTTCAATAAACTCGGCCCCATAGCTTGCGGCCTCAGTCTGCATACGCTGCAGCAGCTCACCCGGGCTGCAATTATCGAGCCCGGGGTAGCCGTGCATAACCTCAGAATCGGCGTTGCGGGTCGGACCTTTTGATATGACTAAAACTGAGCGGTGAAACCGACCGAGCCAGATAGCAGCTGATAGGCCGGCAAAACCGCCGCCGATAATGAGTGCGTCATACTGGTTGGAATGTATATCTGTCAAACTAGCCGCAACTATAGCGAGCCGTCAGCCGTTATGCTGCGGAAAATTATACTAAAAACTGCTGCACATTTTGACAAGCGGCGGCAAAGCCTAGACAACCGTAAGCCCGATTGTGCCGCTTGTACAATTTGTGGTAGTATACAAGCCATAGAGGAGTGGACATGCATAGGCCGTCAGAACGCCGTTTAGTAGAGAATGAAGTAATGTTCCGAGATGCAAACCGTCAGGTGCAGCAGCACGTCAAGGCAAACCACCGGGCCCACCAAATCCCAGAATCTACCAAGCTCCATTTCTACTGCGAGTGCTCCAACTTCCACTGCCGTGACCGGATTATTATCACGGTCAAAGAGTACGAAGCTGCCCATGCTAACCGCAAGCAATTCATTACTGTAGTCGGGCACGAGAATCCAGCCGTGGAGTCAGTTGTCGATGGAAACGCTGTCTACACCATCGTCGAAAAGTATGTGGACCCAGCAAAGATGATGGGCACCGCCGCCTGACGGTAAGCTAGAGAGCAGGTGGTCTTGAGCTACAATCTGGTATAATAATTTTGATTTCAGGTAGTATGCCGATATAGCTCAGTTGGTAGAGCGGCGCTTTCGTAAAGCGTAGGTCAGCGGTTCGAACCCGCTTATCGGCTCCATTTTTATATTTGCTGTTCGCGGGTGTCGTATAACGGCCATTATGTGACCTTCCCAAGGTTGAGACAGGAGTTCGACTCTCCTCACCCGCACCATTTCCGTTTATCCTTGCAAACAAGCACTATTCCTTATGATTGTTCTAAAGTGCTACAATGAGAGCTAACGAGATGACTATTCCGAAGAAGTATGTGCACGATCGTATTGTCCTGCTGCTGATCAGCATCAATGCCTTTTTGGTATTTTTACTGACTATCTGGATTCTGTTTAAGCTGGACAGCGGCCGCAGCGCGGGATACATCGTGCAGTACCGCGCCAACCTTGGCATCGGTGCACTCAAAACAGGTGAGGCTTCAGAACTAGTCGCTTTTATGGTATTCGGCGTCTTTGTCCTGGTCGCCCATACCCTTTTAAGTATCAAGGCTTATCCGATCCGCCGTCATGTATCGATTGTAATCCTCGGGCTTGGAACCCTCTTGCTCCTGCTGGCACTAATCGTCTCTAACGCACTGCTGGTACTGCGCTAATGACCGACATAGAGATTCCCTACAAAGAAAACCGTGACTGGAAATACCGGCTACTCGAGATAATGCCCGGTACACTGAGCTGGTCGATGCTGCTATTGCCGCTAATTCTTAGTTATATCGATGTAACTATAGCCTCAATATTTATCCTGGCCTACCTGCTACTTTTCTTTGCCCGTTCAGTCGGTGTCAATTCACGGGCTCTGCAGGGCTACCACACTATGGAGTTTCACCGGAAACTGCCGTGGCGCGCGATGACCGAGGAACTGGTGGCCGGCGTAGTTACCGACCCGCAGGCCAAGCGCCCTGATTGGCACCTTGATAATATCTTGCGGCTTCAGACGCAGCCGCCGATTGTTCCGGCTGATCAGGTAATTCATGCGGCGATGATTGCAACCTACAATGAAACGCGCGAGGTGCTCGAGCCAACGATTCAATCAGTTATTGCTTCTGACTTTGACATGAAAAAGGTGATCCTGGTGCTCGCGTACGAAGAGCGGGGCGGGGAACGCGTCGCCGAACAAGCTGAAGCTCTGATGGCTGAGTACAGCGATGTGTTTCTGCATGCCATGGCCGTCAAGCACCCGCGGGATATTCCCGGTGAACTACGGGGCAAGGGCGGCAACATCACCTATGCCGGCCGTGAACTACAAAAGTACTTGGCAGCCGAAAAAATTGATCCGAACCGGGTTATAGTGACGACGCTTGATGCCGACAACCGCCCTGACAAAAAGTACTTAGCAGCCCTAACCTATGTCTATAGCCTCTATCCTGAGCCGGCCCGGGTGTCGATCCAGCCGATTTCTATGTATACCAACAACATTTGGGATGCACCAGCACCGATGCGGGTGATTGCCACGGGTAACACTTTTTATAATATTGTCCTGGCTCTGCGGCCCCACATGCTGCGTAACTTTTCGGCCCATGCCCAGAGCATGCAATCGCTTATAGAAACTGACTTTTGGAGTGTTCGTACCATTGTCGAAGACGGCCACCAATTTTGGCGCTCCTATTTTAGGTTCGATGGTAACTACCGGGTTTTGCCACTCTATGTGCCCATTTACCAAGATGCTGTCCTGGCTGATGGGTACCTCAAAACATTCAAGGCCCAGTTTATCCAACTGCGCCGTTGGACGTGGGGCGCATCTGATATCGCCTATGTCATCAGTCAGGGTTATTTTAAAAAGAATAAGGTGCCGCGCCTCAACTTGCTCACGAAAACGCTCAGGCTCGTAGAAGGTCATATAACCTGGGCGGTTGCACCAATCATTTCGCTCACGGCCGGTTTTATCCCGGCTTTGTTCCATGACGACAGTTATGCGGCCAATGAGCTGCCAATCATAGTTAGCCGGATACAGACTGTCGCTCTCATCGGTATATTCGCCTCGCTCTATATCTGTTTCAAGACACTGCCGCCGAAGCCGGCCCGGTATAAGCGGCACCGTAATTTGTTTATGGTACTCCAGTGGTTGTATCTACCGATTACGACCATTGTCTTCAACTCGTTTGCAGCACTCAACTCACAGACTCGACTCATGTTTGGCTGGTATCTCGACAAGTTCGATGTTACCGAAAAAGCAGTCGTCACCACTGAAGGTGCTACTATCTCGCAGAGCACCAAAGAGTAATTCAGCGGCCTATATCTCTTTGAGTGTAGTGGTATGGAAGGCTTGGTAATGGATGGCGGCCGGCTGATCAAAATGGCTGAGCGCCTGATGGCAGAGCAGGGCGAGTTCCGAAGCTGAAATGGTGCCGTGTTGTATCTTGTGTGCCGCCTGGGTTATAACGGTTGCCGTTATGCCAAGTGCGTCAGTGAGGGCAGTTGGCCGGTGCTGGCAACTTTTGAAGATACTGACAAATAGTTTGTCCCGTAGGAATGCACTCAGCCTTCCGTCCTGATATTGTACGACCCAAGTTTTTTCGTAGTCGACCTGCTCTATAGTACTAAAGACTGCCTGGCAGCGTAAACATTTGCGTCGCCGCCATACGCTATTACTGCGCTTTTGTGGTCGTGAATTTACGACCATCGTTTCATGCTTACAGTATGAACAAACCATGACTATATATTGGCATGTAGCTATATAAAATACTAGTGGATAACTTCAGTGAGTATGTGGGCAAAAGTTCTCCTATACGAGTTGGGAATGGTTTGCATATTCGAATGAGGATGAAATATGTCTCGATATGTGGCATGAAAAAAGCCCTAAGCGGATGCTCAGAGCTTTTTATACAGTAGGTTGCTAATCTCGTGATTCGAGCCGTTTGCGGCGGACTCTTGTGTTGGGGCCTGTAGTTTTCAACTCTTCGTAAAACAATTGAAAGCCATCAAGCACCTGAAGCTTGTTGGTACTCACCAAAAACCCTTGTTTAACCTGTCTATTGTACCTCTTTGGAGCCTATTGTGTCAAGGCTCCTCTCGGAATAGGAAACATAAGCGAATTGTTGGTAACAGGGGTGGAACTCTGTGGCGCTGGCGCTAAATCTTGCTTATTCTGCCTCTGTAAGCTATAGTAAACCAGGATGACGCTCCAGGAGTGTATCAGAGACATTCTTCATATAAAATTTCCGGGTATGAGAGCCCAAGAAATCTCTGACAAATCTGGGTGATTAGCTCATTTGGCTAGAGCGCCGCATTGACGTTGCGGAGGTGATAGGTTCGAATCCTATATCGCCCACCAAATTACTTGTAGATATTCGGTTTTATCTCATCCTACCAAGAAACGCCCTGAGGGCGTTTCTTTTTTATGCAGCTTGTACATGGCGATCTACTGCAGTTCGTACAGGTGCGCGCCACTGTGTCTCGTGCTGTTATTCCATACGACTCACGCGAACCAGTGCCATGTGGTGTCTTGGTTCAAGTATGTAGTTTTTAGGTGCTGATAGCCGTCCATGTATTCGGGTATTTTGAGCAGGCGGACAAAAATGTATTCATAGGCATATGCGTCATAAAATGAAGTAACCATGAGCAATTTTCAGGCAAAACATTTTTGTATACAATGCATATGTAGGGTTAGTTCAAGCAACCGGCCTGAACATTTCCAAGTAGCAAGTTGTGTGTCTTCTCCTCGATGCGTTCCAAATCCGTCTCTGTTAGAGGTGTTATGCATGCGAGCGAAGATTATATGTCATATATGGCGTAGTACTCTAATACTTATCCCCATATGAATATGTAAGAAAAACAATACATCTGTACTAGCCGTATAGTACTAAGCTTGGTATACTACTTGTAGGTGAGTTTTCCGGGTGTTTTTCCCAAAAAGAGTTGAGGACAATGCGAGATTCCTCAACTCTTTTTGTTTGGCAGAATTTTTATTTTGAAACAATGACTCTTTATTCGAGTCTCGCTGAGGTGATATACTAGAGCTTGAGCGATGACGTAGTCTCACCACCTACCGAGCTCCGCTTGCATATATAGGAACGAGCGGTATCGTGCCAGAAGAGTAAATGTTTCGGTGGAACCGCCATATTGTGCGACATTACAAATGTCATGTGCAGATGGCCCGAGACGCGAGGATTGTATACGTGAGAAGTATGTAATCCTCGCGTCTTTTCTTTTAGCAAACCCTATCTACAAGGAGTCGACTCATGAATCAAAAGAACGAAGAAGACCTCTATGCGATGCGCCATAGTTTGGCGCATATCATGGCTACTGCCGTGCAACACCTCTGGCCCGAGGCGAAGTTTGGCGTGGGGCCTGTCGTACAGAATGGCTTCTATTATGATGTTGATCTTGGTCCGACTGCCCTCTCGGAAGTCGATTTTGAAAAAATTGAGTCAGAAATGCGCAAAATCATCAAGGAAAACCAGCCGTTTGTACGCTCTGAACGCTCGATTGATGATGCTATTGGCTGGGCCGATGAACGTAACCAGCCGTATAAGCACGAACTTCTGAACGACCTTAAGCGTGCTGGCACAACAATTGCTAAAGACCTAGACGTGAATGAATTAGGACTCGCTGCATCTGGAGATGCAGCCCTCGATGTTGTAAGTTTCTACACAAATGGCGACTTCGAAGACTTGTGCCGTGGTCCACACGTTGCGTCAACAGGGGTAGTTGGAGCATTTAAACTCATGCGTGTGGCTGGAGCTTATTGGCGGGGCAAAGACACAAATCCGCAAATGCAGCGCTTATATGGTGTAGCATTTGCAACACAGGAAGACCTTGAAGAGCATTTACGCCTACTTGAAGAGGCAAAAAAGCGCGATCACCGCAAGCTAGGCAAGGAACTCGACCTATTTACATTTTCTGAGCTCGTGGGTGCGGGCCTTCCGCTCTTTACTCCGCGCGGAACATTGCTGCGTGAAAAGCTCGCTGGCTACGCAGAGCAACTTCGCCGGCAGGGTGGCTTTGCTCGGGTATCGATTCCGCACATTACTAAGACTGATTTGTATAAAGTGTCTGGGCATTGGGATAAATTTGGTGATGAGCTTTTTTTAGTGCAAAGCCAGGAAACCTCGGATAGCTTTGCTCTGAAGCCTATGAATTGTCCGCACCATAATCAGATTTACGCATCACAGCCACGCAGCTATAAAGACCTGCCCATTAAGTACTTTGAAACAACGACCGTCTATCGTGATGAAAAAACCGGCGAACTTGGTGGTTTATCCCGAGTACGTTCTATTACCCAGGATGACAGTCATGCGTATTGCCAGATTGAACAAGTGGAGCAAGTCGTGCAAGGTTTGGTTAAAGATGTGCGAGCCATCTACGACGAGCAATTAGGTATGCCACTCCGAGCACGTTTGAGTTTCCGAGATGAGAGCAACAAATATCTTGGGGATCCTGTCTTGTGGGAGCAAGCTCAAGCAACGATCCGCGAATTAGCTCAATCGAACGAGCTTGACTACTTCGAAGCAGAAGGTGAGGCAGCGTTTTATGGACCGAAAATTGATTTCATGGCTTCCGATGCGCTGGGCCGTGAACATCAGGTGGCGACGATTCAGCTCGACTTTGTCCAGCCTGAACGTTTCGAGCTCGAATACATAGATGTCGATGGCCAGGCGAAGCGGCCGGTTATGGTGCATTGTGCGTTACTCGGTTCCATAGAGCGCTTCTTGAGCGTATACATCGAACATACTGCCGGCTGGTTCCCATTTTGGCTCGCTCCCGAGCAAATCCGTATCCTGACTATCAATGACACTGTCTTGCCATACGTAGAGAAGATTACATCGATACTTTCCGGTACTATCTTGAATGAACCGGTGAAGTACAATGAGCTGCGCTTTAGTGTCGATGACCGCAATGAATCGCTCGGCAAGAAAATCCGTGAAGCGACGGCTATGAAAATTCCCGTCCAAATCATCATCGGGCCCAAAGATGTAGCTGCCGAAGAGGTTAGTGTTCGCACGCAGCAGGGCGAGCAAAAGCTGCCTTTGGATGAATTAGCAGGATTCTTGAGAACTTTGTAGTGCTCGGGCGATGAAGCGGGAAAAGATAGCATTCGACCTTGATGACGTACTCGCCAACAGTACAGATTCTCTACGCCTCGTTGTGAATGAACGTATGGGCGTTGGGCTCAAGCGAGAAGATTATCTGGTGCCGGGAGATTATAGCCAGTATTACGAACGTGTTTGGAAGCGCCATGGCGTCGTAGTTTCGTTTGATGATCTTTTTCAAGAGATGGAAGTTGACCAGATGCATGTACCAGTATATGAAGGAGCCCAGGAAACTCTCGAC
>DATHYB010000154.1:0-7461 GCA_035459365.1 Candidatus Limnocylindrales bacterium | reverse complement strand
GAGCGCCGCCTGCGCACGATGGCTGAAGTCGGCAAGCGTAACATTGGTGAATACAACACGCTCAAAAAAGAAGAGGGCATGCCGTACATTGTGATCGTCATTGACGAGCTGGCCGACCTGATGATGATGGCCGCCAGTGACGTCGAGGCTCTGATTGTGCGCCTGGCTCAGAAGGCCCGCGCCGCTGGTATCCACCTGGTCCTGGCCACCCAGCGTCCGTCGGTAGACGTTATCACTGGTCTGATTAAGGCCAACGTCCCGGCCCGCATTGCCTTTACGGTTGCTTCACAAGTTGACTCTCGGACGATCATTGACCAGATGGGCGCAGAAAAACTGCTGGGCATGGGTGACATGTTGCTGCTGACCAGTGGCATGAGTAAGCCAGTGCGCGTCCAAGCGGCATTTATCTCAGATGATGAAACTGCCAAGGTAACTGAGTTTATTAAGCAGCAGCGCTTGCCACAGTACGACAACGAAATTATTAGCCAGCCAGTACAGCTGGGCGGCAAGGGTGGTGTAGTAGCTGACATGAGTGGCGGCGGTGACCAGGCCGGTGACGACATGTGGCGCGACGCCATCAAAGTCGTCATCGAAAACAAGAAAGCCAGCACGAGTTTGCTGCAGCGGCGACTCCGCATTGGCTACGGCCGAGCGGCCCGTATGATTGAAGAGATGGAAGAACAGGGGATTGTCGGACCAGCAGACGGCTCCAGACCCCGCGAAGTGCTTGTCACATCGCTTGACCAAGTCTTTGGTGGTGAAGCGGGTGATGAAGCCTTCGACGAAGCAGCGCAGCCAAGTGGCCGCATCCTGGTTCAGTAACACCACTTGTCATAAGCAGTATGGCTCGCTATTATAGCGGTATATGACTGTCCGCTTCTGCTTTCCGCCACTCCGCCTCATCAATATCTCGATAGACAATAAGCCCTTGCGCCGAAACGCCGAGGGCTTTTTTTGTGGGGTATGTGATGCCTGAGCTAGAGACAATATATATTGGCAATGAAGAACGATACATAACTCCAGTCGATGAATCGGGTTTGCCATATTGTTTCGCACCGGCAAAGCTCCCGCCTGTACGATCGGTACCGCCTCTAGGTCCTGACGGCTTTCATGATCGTCAAGCAGACCTCAACCACATGTTCCCAAAATACGAAGTAGCAACTAGTCAAAGCTCGGCTTTGGAAACGCCCCTGGCCAGGGCAGCTCTGACGGGGGCGCGCGTCCAATGGGTTGATTTTGAGCAACACCATGAGGTCTATAATTATCAATTTGTCGGCCCTGAACATCCTCAAAACGACGCCGAGCTTTTCCAGACCTTGACCATGGCCACGGCTGGGTATGTGCCTGAATATGCGCTTGACTTATCTGGAGACGAGCCGGAGATTATCGGTTTGACAAATAAGCAGCGCAAGTGGCTTTGGACGTCCGGACAGGTAGAAGTAATGTGTCAGTCAGATGTAAGTAAATATTTGCTTGACTATGTACTACAGGTGGATGCTGATCATATTAAGCAACGCGATGTTGAAGAGTTTTTGTATACCCCAGATCCCGATCGTCGGCTTGAGCTAGGTCATGCATTATGTGAACAAATAATAGAACGTGCAGTAGAGCCGGTGGAGGAGCCGTATCAGGAAGCACGGAAGCAAGACGTGCTGACATTCGTGCGTGTTGGAAGTGCAAAAAAGCAGGCGCCAGAGACGTCGCGCGATCTAGTCAAAGCTAAGCTCCGTGTCGGAAACAGATTCGAGCCGGTGGTAAATGCTCTTCAGCAACGCTTAGCCCGCGAACCGCGCCGGCCGTTTGCAGAGTATGTTGACGACGAGCTGGCTTCATAAACAAGGCATGAAGAAAGCCGCGTAAGAAGTCGTAGGTACCAGAGAGTCTGGTGAAGGGTGGTGCGGGGCTACGACGCCTCAGGCAACGTTCTTCATAGAACTCGATCTCGTACCACGAGCTTACGCGGCTCGGGTCTTCCCTCCGGGGTCTACAGGGCAGGTGCCTGAAGCCTCTTTTGGCCGGAGGGGTGTTCGTCGGGCTGCCAGGGTGGTCGTTCCACTACCTGCGGTTCCTGCGGTCTGTCGCTAGGTGGATGATCACAACGATCGCCGCCATGAAGAGAGCGAAGATGATCAGAGCGCCCCAGGACGGATCGTTGTCGGCAGCAGCGGTGGCTGTTGCGAGCAGTCGAAGTGACATGGTTTTTCACCTCCTTTCAAAGGCTAGAAAGGGTGGGGGTCAGCGCTTGCCGACGAGGACGGTCTGTCAGTGCTTGCCGGCGGTGAGCATCACGTAGATGAAGCCCGCGAGCATGATCCCGATCACGACGGCGATCCAGAAGTACCCCGCATCGAAGCCCAGGATCTGGCCCGACGCCTGCACAACGTAGTCATCGACGGTCTTGGCGAGCAACTCCGTGTTCATGATCTACCTCTCGGTACGGATTCGTTGGGTGACGAACATATACAGTTAACACTGAAAATGATTGTCTGTCAAACATATGTCTGAGGTAATCAAGTAATCATTGACTAACAGGGGTGATCAGGCTATAATCAACAATACTATCAACTCAGCTCATAGCTATCAGGCGTATGGGCTTAACCAAAGGAGTGTCATGAATCAGTACGAAATTGCCGTACTCTATCATCCTGATCTCGAAGTAGATTTGGAAAAGGCGACCAGTCGGGTCGAAAAGATCTTTACCGATAACGGCGGCGACATCAAAAACACCGATAACTGGGGCAAGCGCAAACTGGCCTACGTTATCAAAGGTAACGAATCTGCGATCTACATTATTTACACGGTAGACCTACCTCCAGCTAATGTCCTCAAAGTCGAGAGCATCCTCAACATCACCGATGAGGTTATTCGCTTCTTGATCACCAAGCCGGACCTCAAGGCGATTGCAAAGGCTGACGCCGCTAAGGCAGAAAAAGCCCGCAAAAACGCTGAGCGCGGTGACCGTGACGGCGACAAAGAAGAAGAGAGTGACGACGAACCCCGCGAACGTCGGAGCCGACGCGAAGAGCGCTAAGTAGTGCAAGGACGAGAGAATATGTCGCAACCTGAACAACTTCCGTTAGCAGGGGCACCTGTAGAAGATTTCTGGTATGCCCAGCAAGGCACAGACGGAACCAAACGCTGGGGATCGATAATCGATCCACAAACATATCAGGAACTGCCCGGGCCACAAATCGATGAAGTACGGCAATTCGGTTCTTCTTTGGAACTGCAAGTATTTGAGGTCTACGGCGGTACCGTTGTTGAGCCAGTTTTTGGGAGCTGCGACAAAAGGGGAGAAATTGTTTCTATAATCACAGGTGTGCTATTGCCCAAAGAGGTAATTGGCCCAGACTGGACAAAACTTTTTCCTAATCCTATCTTGGACTCTGAAGAGTAGAAAAAACATCACAGCTTGACGAATCAGCCAAGCCGGCAGTAAGGTAAGAGCACTAACTTAGTTAAGCGACATAGTTTCGCACAGAAGGAGGGATGCCATCATGGCACGTAGTCTTAACCAAGTAACTCTTATGGGTAACCTTACCCGCGATCCAGAGCTTCGCGCTACACCGGGGGGTCAGAATGTGTGCAGCTTCAGTCTTGCGCTGAACCGTAGCTACAAAGACCAGTCCGGCGAATGGCAGGAAGCAACCGATTATATCGACGTCACTGCTTGGGGACCACTCGGTGAGCGCGTCTCGCAGTATTTGGCCAAAGGCCGCCGGTGTCTCGTACAGGGGCGATTGCAGAGCCGCAGCTGGGAACAGGAAGGCCAAAAGCGCAGCAAAGTCGAAGTACTGGCCAGTGATGTGACCTTCCTGGATGGCCGGAGTGACGAAGGCGGTGAAGGCGGTGGTGGAAACTACGCAGGCGCTGGAAACAATGGCGGGGGATATGGTGGTGCAAACGGCGGGGGCAGCAAGCCCTCAGCGCCAAAGAAAAAGGACACCGTAATCGAAGATATCGGCGACGAGCCGATCAACCTCGACGACATTCCTTTCTAGGACTAGATGATGGCAGAATCTGACAACTATTACGTCGTTAACCCGCACTTATAATCCTCGGACATATGATACGGGTACGGTAGAGGAGCTTGACGCTTCCCAAGGTGTAGCGTGGTTGTGGCTAGGGGATACCGCACTTCGTGGCGAAGATAGAGGAAAAGGCTTGATACACGACATAAGCCTGGATGTAGTGCCGGTTCATCCTGAAGAACTCACGCAGGTTAAAGGTGGCAGTCCGCAAATTGGAGATATGTTCAAGCTTGGAGTTAACGAATGGGCAGATCAAAGGTCAGAGGTAGGCCCTGTTGTGCACAGTTACTTAGGTCATTTAGAATATTAATTTGATAGATTAGAGGAATTACCAAATGGCAAAGATTTTTAAACACCGAACAGATGTAGCATATTTTGACTACAAAGATTTCAAGAACCTGCAGCGTTACGTAAATGTCTACGGACAGATCGAAACTCGCAAGAAAACTGGCCTGACCGAATCACAGCAGCGCCGTTTGAGCACTGCTATCAAGCGCGCTCGCCACATTGGTTTGCTGCCCTTCGTAGCTAGTGCGTAGGTAATTTGCAAGAGGGGAAGAGTGCCTGCTTTAGAAAAGCGGCGCTCTTTTGCGAATAAAAAAGGGGGAATAGTGCAAGAAGCATCGCCACTTGATCAGATGCGTCGGCTTGAACGTCAGATACTCGGGATCATTGCATACCTGGATGTCGACCTGATTGGACGACGCACGGCACAGACAATCAGTCAGTTGCAGCGGGATATTGGTGATGCACGGCTTGACCTTCGTGATTTCGAGACGGCGGATACCCGGGCTGAACTAGTTGAGTATGGCAAGGAAGCTCTCAAGCGGTTGGACCAGCTGCGTACGACAATTCTGAAAGCGAGCGAGTCGGGGATATTTTCGTCAGTCGACGTCATAGAGATGACTACCAGTCTTGACCGCATGGGAAGTGCTGTTTCTGCTTCATTCCGTCCCGGCGAGTAAATGTGATATGTCGGCACGTAGCTGACATGGGACGAGTAGGCTACACTGGTAGATGTAATAGGAGGCAGTCTATGAACGGACAGTACGAGGAAATCTATCAACAGGCCGAACGGCTGCACTACCGTTTCCGTGATGTGGTTGACCAGCCTGACGCTCCAGAAATGCAGCGATTGCGGGCGGAAACCAAAGAACTGCTCGATGCGATAGAGTCCGATAAGAAACCGCGCTCAATTGAAGATCTGGTGAAGCGGATTATGTCAGAGCTCGACCGGATTAAGGAAGGCGATGGCACGCTTATGGACTCGTCGGACGCCGACGAGCTGCGAGACGAGTACGAAGACCTCCGCCAGGAACTCCAGGAGCTACCAAATTACTAAGCCGCGGGATGCAACATACACGATGACTGCAAGTGACGGTGACGTAACGTTGAAGTCATTTCTGAGCCGGATGGCAACTCTGGGCACGCGGTCCGCCGGCGTCGGTGGCTTCCGGATGAAGACCGCCTCGCAGGATATCGGTGTTGAACTGTACCGGGCCGGCGGTGAGTTCGGCCAGGCGTACATCGAGCATACGCTACCGGACGAGACTGTAGCGCAGCGGGCTGCAGTGCTTGAAGGTAAGATTATGACGCTGCATCTGCTCGGAACAGTGACTGGTCAGGAAGTTGCCGGGCTTCGCAAAGATTTACAGAGATTAATGGAGAAACGAAAAGATGGCTTTAAGTATTACTGACCTCAAAAAGGGTACGCTGTTTCAGCTGGAAGGTACACCGTACCGCGTAGTTGATTACAATCAAAAAGTCATGGGCCGCGGCGGTTCCATCGTCAACGTTCGCATCAAAAGTTTGATTGACGGCAAAGTCCTCGAAAAAACATTCAAGGGTAACGAACAGCTGGGTACGGCAGATGTCAGCAACCAGACGGTGCAGTACCTCTATAGCGATGGCAGCACCTTTTACTTTATGAACGAAGAAACTTTCGAGCAGTTCGAAGTACCAGCAGACCTGGTCGGCGACGGCGCGGGCTATCTCAAGGAAGGCGATAAAGTCACGCTCCAATTCTTTGAAGGCCGGGCTATCAACGTTGACCTGCCCAAGAACGTTCCGCTACTGGTAACCTACACTGAAAACGCCGTCAAAGGCGATACCAGCTCGTCGATCACCAAGGATGCGACGCTCGAAACGGGCATCACGGTGCGTGTGCCGGCATTCATTAAGCAGGGCGATGTTATCTCTGTTGATACGACCACGGGAGCCTACCGCGAGCGGGTGAAGCAATAGTATGGGAATACACGCGGATGAGGGTATATTTGTTGCCTATGAACGGCTCCGCGCCCACGCCGTACCCGATTACCTATATGTTGAGCTTGGGAGGCGCGTCGTTGAAACGCTCCGCCGACCGATTAATCCTGCCCATATGCCCGTCCTTGAGCACGCGCACCAGCCCATGGAAATACCAGAAGACCCAGACTGGCCCTACACGCCTGAAGTAGGCGAGGGGCTATAATGCTGCCCAAAATACCGGCTACAGGAGACACTATCCTTGTTCTCTTCATCGAGCCGCAAGAACCCGGTTATACATTTGAACGTAAGCGTCTGGAATGGCCGCTGCATATCACGTTGATCCCCTGGTTCCGCGTACCTGATCCATCCACGTTAGACGGCATACTGGAAACAGTTGCAGTGCAGAGCCGGCCATTTGATGCAGTAGTTGGAATGGAAGCAGCATTTGGCGGTCGGAAGGAGGTCCTCGTGAATGTCCTTGCAGATCCTGCGCTAGCTCAACATCTCCATCTGAATCTCAAGCGAGCACTTGATGGAGTCGGGGCAAACTACCAGTCCGAACGCTTTACTGGTGACAACTACAAGCCCCACATCACGCATCACGGCGACCGGCGGAGGCATGAGGGAGACAGGCTTGCGGTGCGAAATTTCTACCTCGTGAAGCTGCTACCACAGAACTACTGCCAAGTGGTAAAAGCTTATGAATTAGGATATAATAGTTAATATATGGCAAAGGCAGAGCGAAGCAAGGGAAGTGAATTTGTCCGGTCGGTGGCGATTGTAGCTGCCATCGGCAGTCTGGCAGTGCTCGGCTTCGATGCGATGACTTCGTAATGGATCTATGAAACAGCGACTTGACCAATACTTGGTGGCGCAAAAACTCGTGCCAACAAGGTCCCAGGCTGAAAGTTATATAAAGATCGGTGATGTGCGCCTCAATGGCAAACAGGTTACCAAGCCGGGAACGTTTGTAGAAGAAGGTGATAACGTGACGCTCGCGCAGCGTGAGCAGTACGTGTCACCGGCGGGGCTCAAGCTGGAGTCTGTAAGCAAGGTATTAAAACTTAACTTCAGAAACAAGGTTATCCTGGACGTTGGCAGCTCGACTGGTGGCTTCACGGATTACGCACTGCGGCGCGGTGCACAGAAGTCAATTGCTGTCGAGCTCGGCACCGACCAGCTA
>DATHYB010000153.1:0-2809 GCA_035459365.1 Candidatus Limnocylindrales bacterium | reverse complement strand
GCTTTTTCATATTTACTTTACCTCTACTGGCGTTGGTGTTGATTTTCCGGCACTGGTAGTGGAGCTATAATGTACTGTCGCCGTCCATGATCCTGTTGTTGCGAATTCGCTGCGAGAAATTGTGAATGGCGTGCATTGTGTATAGCTGGCATTTTGAAAGCCCTCGCTTGTTCTATTTATAGTGCTCGTACCCTTGGAGATGGTTAGGCTGCACGTGCCTCCTTCTTCGAAGACGTTTGAGACAAAAGCGGCTATCCGGACCGATTCATTATTTTGGGAAGCTGATGAGATTGACACCTGAGCCTGCTTCTTACCATTCTCGTCGACAGGAGCTACAGGTGCGGTTGTCCCTTCCTTGTTTTGTCCATCCAGTTGTTTGGCAAGGTCGTCTTTATTCTGTTCAGTTGCCTTTTTGTCCTCGGCGGTAGGAGGCGACAAGTCAAGCTTTTCTTCTGTGGTCGATTGAACTGCAGTGTTGTTCTGACTGCTTAGGTGGGGAAGCGCCAGGGCAGCAACCAGGCCAAATAATGCGAAAGATACCAATCCAATCAGTAATTTCTTTGTTGGAATATTGCGCTGGTGTCGATGAGGGGTATAAGATTTTTTGTTTTTCATATATTACAGTACTTATTTTACGAACATTACGGCACTAAGGCAACATAAGAGGTACGTTTTACCACGTTTTATACATTAGCGGGAGACAATATGATTCGGATATGCTGATTGCGGTTGCTTCAAGCCGAGGGCTATGCAAGACTGAGCAGGTATTCGCCGTAGCCGGACTTCTTGAGTGGTTCGGCTATCTTGTGTAGCTGTTCGCGGGTGATGAAGCCCTGACGGTAGGCAATTTCTTCGATACAGCCGATCTTAATGCCTTGCCGCTTCTCGATGACCTTGATGAATTCGGAGGCGTCGTTCATGGACTCGAATGTACCCGTATCGAGCCAGGCAGAGCCGCGGTCCATGGTGACAACGTTTAGCTTGCCTGATTGCAGGTAGAGTTCATTGACGGCAGTAATTTCTAGCTCGCCGCGGTCACTTGGTTCTACAGATTTGGCTACATCTACTACTGAGTTGTCGTAAAAGTAGAGGCCAACAACGGCGTAATTGGATTTTGGTGCAGCCGGCTTTTCTTCAATAGAGATAGCTTGGTTGTTTTCGTTGAATTCGACCACACCGTACCGCTCTGGGTCAGAGACTTGGTAGGCAAACACAATACCGCCGTCGGGACTGGTGCAGGTTTGTAAACTTTTGCCAAAGGTTTCGCCGTAGAAGATGTTATCGCCCAGAATCAAAGCGACGTCATCGTCGCCGATGAACTCTTCGCCGATGATGAAAGCTTGCGCCAGACCTTCCGGCTTTGGCTGGACGGCGTACTGCAAGTTGATGCCAATTTCTTTACCATCACCGAGCAGGCGCTGGAACTGTGATTGGTCCTGAGGAGTTGTAATTATGAGGATGTCTCGAATACCGGCCTGCATCAGGGTGCTCAGCGGGTAGTAGATCATCGGTTTGTCATAAATCGGCATAATCTGTTTCGATATGCCTTTGGTGATGGGGTAGAGGCGGGTGCCTGAGCCACCGGCTAAGATAATACCTTTCACGCTTCTGTCTCCTTCTTGATGTATGCTGCAAGGTCGTCTCGCCAGTCGCGGAGCTGCAGGCCTGTGGCTTTGATTTTGCTCAGGTCAAGTTCGCTCTGGAGAGGTCGGGGAGCCGCTTCCGGCTTAGATGCAAAATACGCTTCAGTAGTGGTATCGGTAACGGCAAGGTCGTCGCGGCCAAGTTCTTTGAAGATTGCCCGTGTGACATCGGCCCATGAAGAGGGCTGTCCGTCGTTACTCACGTTATATATACCATATTTTGATTGATTAGCCAAAAGGTGATGGATGGCGTCGACAAGCGTGGTCGTGAACGTCAGTCGGCCGATCTGGTCGGCAACGACTGTTGGTGCAATGTTTTTCTCGGCGAGCCCCATCATGATACGTACAAAGTTTTTGCCTTCGCCGATAACCCAGCTAGTGCGGAGTATGTAATGCTTAGGTGCAAGTGAGGCTGCGATATCACCGGCGGCTTTCGTCTGGGCGTAGACGCCAAGCGGACTAAGTGGCTCGTCTTCTGTATGGGGAGTAATAGTTCCGTCAAATACGTATTCGCTAGAAATATGTACTAATGTCAGATCACGCTCGCGGGCGATAAGGCTCAGGTTAGCGACGCCAAGGGAGTTTACCAGCCAGGCTTGACGCCTTCCATCGGCTGTTTCGGCGCCGTCGACGTTCGTATAGGCAGCGGCATTGAGAATGGCAGTGATGCCTGTCCAGTCGTAGGCCTCGACTGACTCGCGGCTGCTGATATCGAGCTCGCTACTACTAACAGCTCGTGCTTCCGGGTACCGCTGACGCAGGGCGGTTCCGAGCTGGCCGTTGGCGCCCGTGATGAGGAAGGTAGTCGGATCCACGGCTAGACCTCCATGGGCGTTACGTCAGCGAGCATCGGGTGTTGCTTGTCTTTGTCGGAAACAATAGCCTCTTCAGGATTAATCGGCCAGGTTATGCCCAGTTCAGGGTCGAACAGATTTACGAAGGTGTACTTGGTGTTCGGAGACCAATGATCGTTGACGAGATAAGTATAGGTGACGTGCGGCTCAAGTGTCTGATAACCGTTGGCTACGCCGCGCGGTACGAAGACAGCTTTGCCGGGAGTTATTTCGATGGTGAGCGTCTGGCCGAACGATGGGCCTTTACGGAGATCGCACCAGGCTCCGAGGACGCGTCCGTTGGCCACTGATATGAATTTTTCCCATGGTTCG
>DATHYB010000152.1:0-2747 GCA_035459365.1 Candidatus Limnocylindrales bacterium | reverse complement strand
TGACAGGTCGAGCCAGAAGCTCCAATTTTGAACGTAGAATATGTCGAGACGGCGGCGCTCTTCGAAGCTAATGGTGCGCCGGCCAGATACTTGTGCTAGCCCCGTTAGCCCGGATTTCACGCTGAGGATAGTGTGGCGTTTCTCGTATTCAGATAGCTCTTCTGGAATTAGGGCGCGCGGGCCAACGAGGCTGATATCGCCTCGAACGACATTGAAGAGTTGTGGTAGTTCGTCAAGGCTGCTGCGCCGCAGGAAGCGGCCGATTGGTGTGACGCGCGGGTCATTCTCTATATAGTCGCCATTCAACCGGTATTGTTTAGCAAGTTCTGGTTTGCCCATCATGGCGAAGGCTTGTTCTGGAGTAGTACCGTCATACTTTGCATACTGAGTGCGGAACTTAAAGACCTCAAACACATCGTTATAGCGGGTCAGGCGCTTTTGGCGGAAAAAGACTGAGCCGCCGCCGGATAGCTTGATAATTGCCGACAGAACAAGCATGAGGGGCGCCGCAAGGATTAGAGAGATACTACCAACAACAAGATCAAACAGTCGCTTGACAATCCGCCCCCAACCGATGAGGGGCGTCTGGTGGACGGCAATGACGGGAATCGACCCACGGAAGAGTTGGACATCTATGTTACCGACGAACAATTCGGAATTGCCAGGGACGAAACGGTAGGCGACGTGGTTGGCCTGGGCGTATTCGAGCAGGTCGCGGTTGCGAGTATCATCGGCATACAGCTCGGTCTGCATGATAGTGTGGATGGGTTCTTTGATGTGTTCGAGGGCTTGGTTGAAGCGTTCGTATACAGGGACGCCAGTGTGAGTGCCGATGGCGTGCTTGCTGCCGATGACGCCGACGATTTTGTAACCTGAGTGACGGCTGTCGACGAGCAGGTCGACGAGTTCCGCGGTCATGATGGTGTTGCCAACCAAAAGGACGTGGTTCAGGCCGACCTTGAAGGCAAACAACTCAGTGCGTATCAGGCGGGCCATGGTTCGGAAGATGACAAGAAGTAAAAAGCCGAGCCCAAATCCATATACCGGAACAAGTTTAGCCGGAAATAGCGGCCTATCAGAAAAGAAGTTAATGAAAATAACAAATGACAAGCCAATAAATGAGCCAATCAGCAATCGCCCGAATTCAACAAACCGTTTTTCATAAATACTGCTGTTATACAGGCCAAGCAGGGCAAAGATTAGGATCCAAAAGGGTAGCACGATTAAGAAAATTTTGAGGTAGGTAAGCGCCGGAACGGGGTTGGTGATCGGGACGTCGCTGATAGTCACGCGGAGGATAAAGGCGCCAACAAAGGCGGCTACCAGTGCCAAGAAGTCACCGAAGACCAAAAAGATGTTATAGACCTGGGAGGCGTTGTTTTTCATAAGCGGAGCCCAAGAAGGCTATATACTAGATTGTAACACTTATGAATACTGCTTACCTTAAACTTGTGCAGCTGCAGGGCTGGGTGACGGCTTGCATACTTGCGCTCCTGCCATTTCATGCGTTTCTCACTGTTTGGCTGTCTACGCTCGTTGGGCACTACACGGCCCTGAGACTTTGGAAAGAGGTTTTGCTCGTCGGTCTTGTAGTCGGCAGTCTTATAGTCTTGGCTCGATCTTCGGTGTCGCGTCGTCAGCTCTCAAGGGCAACATGGTTCTGGTTGATTGTTGCATATGGGCTCCTGCTGCTACTTTCCGGTGTGGTTGCGCTGCAGCAACAAACCGTAACGCCAAAAGCCTTTGCCTACGGGCTGCTGCTTGATGGCCGCTTCCTTCTATTCTTCATTACGACCTATATTATTGCCTGGCAGCATGCGTGGCTGCGGCAGCACTGGCGCGGTCTTATACTGTGGCCGGCCGGCGTTGTTGTTGCTATTGGGCTGTTACAGTACTTTGTGTTGCCGCCTGATGTGCTGCGTCATTTTGGGTACGGACCAGACACGATACCAGCTGTTTCTACCATTGACCAGAAACTGGAATACCAGCGCATTGCTTCGACACTGCGTGGCGCAAATCCGTTTGGGGCGTATCTCGTGCTTATTATCAGTCTCTTAGGTGCTCTGGTGCTACGGAGGCCAAAATTTGATTGGCGCTCGGCAGTGCTGCTCATGGCGTCATTTGTGGTGCTGGCTGTAACGTTTTCGCGCAGCGCCTGGATCGGAGTCGTGGTCAGCTTGGCGGTACTGCTCGGGTTGAGCATCTGGCACCGGGTATCGCGGCGCTGGCTCTTGCTTGGAGTAGCCGCTGGGTTTATGACTTTTGCCAGTGTTGGCTATATCCTCCGGGAGAACGACACCTTCCAAAACGCCTTCTTTCATACTGATGAGCATTCTCGGTCGGCGATCAGCTCGAACGAGGGGCGATTAGGTGCGCTGCAGTCCGGCGTACGGGATCTCGTCCACGAGCCGCTTGGGCGAGGAACAGGTACAGCAGGGCCAGCCTCTGTATACAACCAGCCCCATGGGGTACGGCTGGCTGAGAACTACTTTCTACAAATTGGACAGGAAATCGGTGTCATAGGGCTCGGTTTATTTGTAGCAATCAACGGTGTTATTGCATGGAAGTTCTGGAAACAGAGAGATCAGCTCCTGCCGCTCGTATTACTCGCCAGTTTCATGGGACTTACGGTCATCAATCTGCTGTCGCATGCCTGGACTGATGACACGCTGGCATATATATGGTGGGGTCTCGCGGGAGTAGCCCTGGCGGCTGGCGAGCAAAAGCAGAACGGTTATGAAGCGGCT
>DATHYB010000151.1:0-4760 GCA_035459365.1 Candidatus Limnocylindrales bacterium | reverse complement strand
TTATCAAATAAGTAAGAATTCTAGCTTTTTAATGAAGGCTGCTTATATAACAATGAAGCCAATGACAGTAAGGAGGAGTTCTAAGGTGAAAATTAAGGTAACAGGCTTCATTGTCGCATTAGCGATGATATTCGCTGGTCTGCCTGGAGCAGTAGCTGACGCGGCAGTCAGCACCTGGCAGCAGGGCATTAGTATCCAGCCAACCCATAACAGTGATTTTGCAAGCACTTCATTTCAGCAATCGGTTGATAAAGCCGCCGAAACTGGCGTGAACCATGTGACGTTGATTATTCCTGTCCGTCAGTCCAATATTCATTCTACCGACGTTGCCGTGACCGGAGATACACCGACCGACGCGTCGCTTGCCGCGGCCAGCCGTTATATTCAGGGGAAAGGGATGAGCGTCGCTTTCGGCGTTCATGTCAATCCGAACGACGGCCAGTGGAGGGCGATGATCAATCCCGATGATCGGACTTCGTGGTTCGCTAATTACGGCGCCATACTGAATCGATACGCCGTATTAGCCCAGGACTTGGGAATTGATCAGTATATTCTAGGCACAGAGCTGAGCAGTATGACCGACCCTTCGGTAAATGCCTCGAATACGGAAAACTGGAACGCGATGATCCGAGAAGTACGCGCAAGGTATTCAGGAACTTTGACCTACAGCGCCCAGCACAGCTACTACAAGTCTGATCTGATGTCGCTTGGATTCTGGCCGCAGCTCGATAAGATAGGTATCTCCGCATACTATGGCTTAAGCAACGAGGCCAACCCGTCGGTGCAGAGCGTAAAAGCTAGCTGGGACAGGTGGAATAACGAACAGGTCCGGACTATCTCACAACGCTACAATAAGCCGGTCATCTTCACTGAGGTAGGGTATGTGTCCCGCGATTATGCCCTGCAAGATCCAGGATCGGCCTTTACTCTGGGGACTGCCTATAACGGACAGATCCAAGCTACCGGATACCAGGCGCTTTTCGAATACTGGAACGAGTATGATTATATGCAAGGGGTCTCTCTATGGGATTGGAGGAGTAATCCTTCCGCAGGTGGCGAGGGCGACCGAGACTATACGCCTCAGAATAAGCCAGCCGAGCAAGTGATGAAACAGTGGTTTGGCAGCGCTACACCGGCACCAGTCCCTCAGCCAACTCCTGCCCCCTCTGAGTCTGCGAGCTATACGGTGAGTGCCGATTTAGCTTCACAGGCAGTAGTTAATAGTCCGGTGACCGTGGCAACGAAAGTGGCGGCTTCACAGCCAGTCTCTGGTGTGCTTGTCGATATAGAACTATATAACTCCCAAGGACAGCGCGTTCATCAGCAGTTCTTTGAAAATGAATCTCTTGGCACTACAGAGAAAACATATGAAGTCCAATTTACTCCTGTTAGTACCGGCGACTTCATCGTAAAAGTCGGCGTCTTCACTAGTGGCTGGCAGAAGAATCTGTATTGGAATGATGAGGTGCAGAAGTTTACGGTCAGTTCGACGACGGTAGAACCGGCACCAAGCCAACCGACACCAACCCAACCAACCCCGACCGAGCCGACGCCTACGCAACCAACCAATCCAGACACGACGGCTTCTTCTACGGTGTCTGTCTGGTGGCCCGGCGACGGAGTGACCGTCAACGGCGTGCAGCCTTTCAAGGCAGTGGTAGATGGCCGCGACCTTTCCAGTTACAAGATGTACTGGCAAGTCGATGGTGGCGTGTTGAATCTTATGGGAGATAATGCTGATTCGGTGCCGCACAAACTATCATACGTCGATTTAACCCACTGGAAGTGGAATGCCAGCAAACAATACACGATCAGATTTATCGCTCACGACCTGAACGGTAATGTCATAGGTGAGAAGACGGTTGTCATTACTGTCTCGTAGTTCCTCCTGAATGACACTCATTACTGACATCTCCTTCACTTGTGCATAGCCTGTCGCAGCAAAGCAAAGGCTTGAATGCAGTAAGCAACTTAACTGTGCTGCTCCTTCTATCTGGTGCAAACTATTAAATGCATGATTGGCCCTATTGAGAACCTAAGGCAAGAGACGGGCAGCGATCACTACTCTCGAGCCACCCCTCGAGATATCGCTGACTATTTAGAAAGTCTTAGGTGGATTGAGCAGTCGCTATTTCAGTGGGCTTCTATTATTGAGTCCTCGGAAGATGCCATCATCGGCAAAGATCTTGATGGCATTATCACCACCTGGAATCGCGGCGCCGAGAAGATATACGGCTACAGCTCCAATGAAATGATAGGTAGCTCGGTACTTAAAATTTTTCCACCAAACCAAAAGAAAGAGCTGCAAGGCATTCTAGGCCGCATCAAAAAGGGCCAGCAGATTCAGCATTATGAGACCCGGCGTGTTAGAAAAGACGGGCGGATTATCGATGTGTCGGTAACCATCTCTCCGATAAAGGATATTTCAGGCAATATAATCGGGGCTTCTGTGATTGCTCGGGATATTACTGAGCAAAAGCGCATCAATAATGAGCGTTTGAGCCTAGCAGCTATTGTAGATTCAACCGAGGAAGCAATTATTTCCCAAACTCTTGATGGGTCTATAACTAGCTGGAACAAGGGGGCTGAGCGGCTGTGTGGCTACACTGCAAAAGAGATGATAGGTGAATCATTCAGCACGCTTTTTCCAGCTAAGCAAAAAGGCGAGGTTGCCCGGCTACTTAGGAATATCAAGGCGGGCAAAAAAGTGGCCGACCACGAAATATCTCTGCAGAAAAAGAGCGGTAGGAAGCTGCAGGTTTCAATGACACTGTCACCTGTCTGCGATGATACCGGAGAACTTATTGGTGCTTCGGTGATTGCCCGTGATATTTCGCGGCGGCATGAGAAAGAGCAAATAAGAGAGCAAGAGATGACAGCCAAAGACGAATTTATCTCACTGGCATCTCACCAGCTGCGCACTCCGGCGACAGGCACCAAGCAGTATATTGGCATGGTACTTGAAGGTTACGCAGGTGACGTGCCAGAAGAGATGATAAAATTTCTTGAGCATGCTTACGAGAGCAATGAGCGACAGTTAACACTTATTAATGAACTGTTAAGAATAGCAAAAACTGATGCTGGCAAAATTGTACTGAGAAAAGAAAAGTTTAATCTTTCTGAGCTTGTTGAGGACGTAGTACTGGAGCTTAAAGGGAGCTCTACCAAGCGGCAACAGGAGCTCGTTCATAAATCGAAGCCAAAGAATCTTCAGGTAGTGGCCGATAAGGAAAACTTGCGCATGGTACTGGAGAACCTAATAGATAACGCCAGTAAGTATACTCCGGCGGGCAAGACGATCACTGTGACGCTTGGTAGAGAAAACGGAGGCGTCTGTATTGCCGTGAAAGACCAAGGCGTTGGCATAGATAAGGCAGATACTGAAAAGCTCTTCGACAAGTTCTCGCGTATTAAAAATCCGCTCTCCGCGGCTGCCGGTGGTACGGGTTTAGGGCTGTACTGGGCCGATAAGATTGTGAAGATGCATGGGGGAACTATCGAGGTGACTTCAGAGATCAGCAAAGGCTCGACATTTACCGTCAAGCTTCCGGCCTAGCGTGTTCTTCCTGTGAGTAGGCAAGATTATTCTCGCTGAATACTTACCCCGGCTAGCCCCATGCTGCATCCGTCTCTGCTGCTGGAGGATTATAGCTCGTAAAAAGCTTTATCGGCTGGTATGTATTCAATTAACCATTGCCGCAGTTCTCTTGAGATCGGGGTACTGTTCCAGATAGTTAAAGTACGATCATCCTCGTGAACTAATGCCCTTAGCTGCGGCCAAGACGCGGGCAAGAGGGAGGCTCTAATCGGAAAAGTAAGCGGCCTAGCATTCTTTACCAGCTGCAGCATATCAGCGACATCTTTCGACGTGTAGGGATGATGTGGTTCATCCGTGGTTCGCCAACCGACAGAAAGCAGGCTGTTTGGGTAGTATGTCTGGTAGGCGTCCAGAAAGGTCCTTCCGCTGAAGTCTGGCGCGGGAGAGCCTTCAAGGCTAAGAATGTCGGCGTTGAGAATAACCGGTTGGGATAGTTCCATTCGGCCGAGCTTTATCAGACACTCGATAACAATGTCGCTATCTTTGAAATCCAACTTCAGTCCCTGCCTGGTACGGGTCATGCTGGTCAGAAGCTCATCAAATGACAGGTCGCTTTCGGTCAGCGGCCAATGAGCACACATTGCACGCCCGTCAGGGCCCTTAGTGATATCCGAGTCGATAATCATAAAATGAGCAGCGTTAAGTGTGCTATGCAGCCGCGCTTTATCGTTAACCGCTTTGGCGGTCGTAATCTCTTCTAGGTGTCGTACGCCATAATGATTATGAAAGTAAGAGACGAATTGCTCCATGCCCTCATAGTAACAAGTTGATTAGAAGGCAGGGAAGAAAAGGAGGAATTGGTGAAAGGGTTGCCTAAACGTTGTACAAGGCATATTATCAATATTATCAAATATATTTCTCTAATTTACAATAAGGTTGTGGTGCTATGTTACATAAGCATTTTGCTCACAAAAACACCGTTAGGTGTAGTAAAACTTCCAAAAATTGCCACCTGCGATCGTATAGATACACAAAAGTGCTTCTCGCTTTGTTGTTACTGTTTAGCATGGTTGGCGTACACTTCGCATGGGATAGCAGCAACATCAAAGCTGCGACAGCCCCTCCGCAAGCGGGTGGTTATTTCACTTTAAAACCCGTTGGGGCTTTGCATAGTTTACCTTCTGACAGCCAAGCGGCCGACATGGTCAAGCGCTCGCCGTGG
>DATHYB010000150.1:0-4287 GCA_035459365.1 Candidatus Limnocylindrales bacterium | reverse complement strand
GCCTACCGGACGTAGCTCGAGGACACCTGTCGAGTAATTCACGATATTGTTATCCAAGCGGAACAACCTTTTGCCGTCCGACACGACTATATCGACATTAAAAGTATTTCCATTGCCCTCGTTATTTTGCTCCGAAAGATGCGTCACCAGATCAGGCAAGAGTGCGTTTGCCGGCAGGGCATGGCTAGCCTTGACTGAAGAAGTGTTCAATACGAAGACACCGAAAATACTGATACCGACCAGCAGGCCAGCCACCAAGACCGGTACTTTTGCCGCCTTCAACTTGTTTATATAGATTCGATTTTTCTTTAGCAGCATACTCACCCTCCTCGGTCGTTGTTATAGCTATTATTGTTAGCAGTTGGTGGTGGCCAGGTCAATAACGCTTGTTTTGCTCGTGACATAAAAGAGCCCCCTGCCTTTGGCATAGACTCTTACTTGGTACACCCGGCACGGTTGGAACGTGCGACCTTTGGTATCGGAGACCAACGCTCTATCCAGCTAAGCTACGGGTGCGTATTGCACTAAAGTACAGTATGCAGATTCAAACCAGTGTGCCCTTGCGGGCGACTTTGCGTATCTCCATGGTCCAACACTTTGCACAACGTTAGAGACAGAATTGTTGCTTTATCAGTTGATTAAGCTGTCGTTTCAAACATTCTGTAATCTCGCCAGCAAGCTCATAGCTAATAGTCTATCCCCCGTTGCTATTATAAAGGTCAGTAATTGCAAATTGTTGCTAAGTATGGTATAATAAGAGTGTCTTTGTCCAAGACGACCGTGAAGGGGGCTCATTATGAGCCACGTACCTGCACAGCCCTACGTCCGTCCGACGTTCGACCCCACCAACCCGGTCAAGCACGACTGCCCACTCTGCTGGGAGAACGGCTTGCTCAAGGGCGGGAAAGTGCTCGCCGAGGGTGAAGTGTTCTTTGTCTACATCTTCGAAAACGAGGATGGCCGACTGAAGGATTGCTTCATTGCTCCGAAGCAGCACCACCCGGACATGATTACCTTGCCGCCTACATGGGGTGAGGAGTTCGGGACGTTCTACGCCTTGCTACGGGACACCTACGGTGTTCAGGCGCACAACGGCTATTGGAATGAGGGGTTCGGCGCTGGCCAGCGCATCATAGGGCACTGGCATGTGCGGATCGACGAGGCGCCCGAAAAGGGATCGCCTGCATACGGTAAGGGTCTTGCGCTTCTCAGGCGTGATTTCAACGACCACCTCTCTACCTAACTTTTAGGTAGAGATAATCAGACGAGATGCTGGTGCGGCATTTTTACCCGCGGGCCCGATCTCGTTCTGAGCACTATCGTCGGCCTCATGGGTCACGGGCAATTGACAACATCTCCATCAGAGGACGCCTCGTTGCGGTTCCAAGATGGAGATATTGCCCTAGAACTGAAGATATCCTTCAGTTCTAAGGTGATATATTGGATGCGTCAACCTCTTTGATTAAGCGCGCTAAGCCTTTGCCGGAAGTTGGTTTACCTGCCATTCGAGGTATTATCCAGAAATGCAGGTGCTTGATGCTTTGACCGGCATGGGCCCCAATGTTCAATGAGATATTGTAGTTATCCGCGACGTGCGGGGTCTGTATCAACAACTCTTTAACTTCGTGCCACCATGTATCCGAAAGTACAAGTGGCGATTCTACATGGCCAATCGGGATGATTAGGTAGTTATCCGGGCTGGACTTGGTTTGTGCTAAATATGCCCCGCCGGACCTTGCAAGCACCTCTCCCTTAAGCAGATTATTGCTTATACAAAAGGGACAGTTAGCAGTAGGCGCCGTATTATTCATATTTAGAATATAGCAAAAAACTCCCCTTCTATAGGAGAGTTAAGCATAACCGGTATGGTTCACTCGGAGGGATTCGCCTGCCACCAAGCGCCAAAATGCGCTCGCCAAGCCGCCCCTCAGTATTTCTGCATGAGAGTGGCAAAGACGTTCAAACCCCACCGTATATATAGCCACGAAAAAGCCCCGGCTCAAAAGCCGGGGCTTTTTCGTGGTACAGCATTGTTAACGAAGTTAGAACCATTTTAACAAATTCGCTTGCTGCTAGTCCTGCATAGACGGTATACCATAATAGTTAATAACAGCTATTACCTTTAACAAGTATTATGCAAACAAAGTCTAACTTACAAAATAACTACGAAGATTACTCAAGTGGCAGGGTAATTTATAGTGGTTCTGGTGCTACTAACTTTCCAGTACGACTGAGTAATCAAATTTTTGAGATGTGCAAGACCCATTTATACTCAAATGGCAATAAAGGACCTTATAAAATTTACGATCCATTTTGCGGTTTTGCGTATACACTTACTACACTTGGGTTTATATACCCTTCAGATATTAAGGAGCTGTATGCGTCAGACATAGATGAAAAAAGCCTAGAGTTTGCCAGCAAGAACCTGACGTTGTTAAGTAATGAAGGTATAAATAAGCGCATAGCCGAATTAGAGGAATTGATCTTTAAATTTGATAAAGAATCGCATAAAGCTGCGTTGGCAAGTGCATACAAGCTAAAGGCACAGCTCAATAGGGTCAACATTAAAACTACTAGTTTTAAGCAAGATATACTTATTCAAACTAGTCTGCCAGAATTTATAAATAATATCGATCTCGTTATTGTCGATCTGCCATACGGTAAGCTTGCTCAATGGGCCAATTCGACTGCGCAGGATAATAATTGCCAAACTTTTCTTCACAATATAAGTAATCATCTAGGCGCTATTTCGATTGTTGCTATTACATCAGACAAAAAGCAACTCATTGAGCATCAAGGATATGAGCGTATTAAAAAATTTAATATTGGTAAACGAAGAACGATACTTTTACGAAAAATTAATTGATATGACTCAAAATTTTATCAGTAATAACTTTTGTAGACTTCGTGCTATTAATTAGTATAGCTCCTGAATTCAGGCTGTACTCTTTAAAGCGGCTGTTCCAATCAAGCAGTTGTAGTAGGGCTGGTGAGCCATCTACCCATCTTTTTGGCTCCCTTATCCTTAAGCGATTTACTAATGTTTCGCTATCTGCATAAAGGGCAAAGCGAACATCAAATAGACTATAAAAATCTTTTTCATTATATGCTCCCCCACAGAAAAACACTGGCTCAGCCTTGCTGTTAGAAACCAGCTCTTTCACTTTACCTGGGTTCCATAACCAGCTATGCGATTCGAACCATTCTTTTGAGGCAGGCTGTGGCGGTAGACTGGTAACCTTTTCGCCAGTTCTATTATTAAACCAGCCACTAAGATCTGGTTCAAAATCAGTTTCAACAACTTTGAAGCCACGACTTTGTAGCTCACGCCCAACTGTACTTTTGCCTGATCCAGACGGTCCTGATACTAAGTATGTAGCCATGTCACCTACACTGTCTCGCGTATTCATACATTACTATTGCTGCTGAAGATGCGGCATTAAGTGAGCTAGCGGTACCCTTCATTGGTATCAATGCACAGCTATCGGCAACTTCTTTCCATTGTTTGCTCAAGCCCCAAGTTTCATTACCTATTACAGCTACTGTAGGATGGGTTAAATTATAATCCCATAAATCTTTAGAGCCGTCTTCGGACAACCCAACAATCGTAAACTTTGACTCTGCGTGGGTAGCCCATGCTTGTACCTCTTTTGGGCTATCAGCGGCAATAACTGGCAGTGCAAACAATGAACCTCGGCTTGCCCGAACAGACTTAGGATCATATATATCAGCTGAGTGGCCAACTATAATTACTAGTGCAGCCCCAAGTGCATCGGCCGAGCGAATTACCGCACCGATATTACCTGGATTCTGTGGCCTGTCGAGCACTAGTACCATATTGCTTCTTAGGTTGTTAATTTTGATCTTAGACAACGGTAACTCTTTATTTCTCACGATTAACAATAGTTCAGGCAGTGAGTCATTTTTTATGCTCAGTTTCTGCATCATGTCTGGTGATAATTCATAATGCTTAGCTTTAGATTGGTGGTTAATAATGTTAGTTGCCCAGTCGGATAATTTGGTTGATAGGTATAATACAGAATCAACTTCATAATTTTGACTTAGTGCAGTATTAATTGGGCGAACACCCTCAACAATAAACTTTTTACTTTGCACTCGCTTATTCCGATTCGTTAACAATGATTGCCATTGCTGTGTTTTACCATTGGGGCGAGTTATTTTAGTGGGAATAATATTGCTCATCTGTTTCCTCATGCACAGTATAATCCACTCCATTAATAAGCTACGCAGAAGGGGTTAAAGTTATCCCATAAGGGCTATGATATT
>DATHYB010000149.1:0-3778 GCA_035459365.1 Candidatus Limnocylindrales bacterium | reverse complement strand
AAAAGCGGTCAAAGATAACCAAACCGGAGTTGTGCATGTTGATGCCGTACAAAATACCATTGTCCTGTGACAAATCAGCAGAGGTAAACGGAAAACTCGTGGAAATCGCACCGGTGCTCATGTTACGGCGGATCTGCATCTGGTCGGTAAACTGTGGAATGGTACTATTGAGGCCCTGCTCCTGCTGAGAAGTGGCAGCTTTTGAGTAGACTAACTGCTGGCCAAGCAAGGACTCGACTTTGTGCGAGATAAACTCGAGTTCATCCAGTGACGATCCGTAGACGGTAAAATAAAATCCAAACCGGAAGAAGCGCTCTTCCCCAACCTGCAGTTTGTCGCGCATTTCTTCGGCGTCCATGATAGCAGCCTGTTTCTGTGGGTCGCGCACCCGCCCCTTCTCATTATCAATCTGGATGCCGGCTTCCAGCTGGGTGACTTTCTTGCGCAGGTTTTCGAGCACGAGTTGGCTCTCCACTGGGTAGATGTACATCGCGAGGTCAATGACTTCATCGATATTCACCATCGGGCTCATCCAGCCGGTAAATAGCTGGCGGGGGTAGCCGTAGACAAAGAATGTCCGCGCATACCGTGTGCCCAGCTGAAAATGCGAACCGGAATATTCAATAGAGCTCGGGGCAATAAAATCGCGGAGCGCAGTAACACCTTTTTGAAACGCAGCGGCAACTTCTTGCCGCTCACGGGCCTGCTGGGCTTGGGCTAGCGCGACAGGATCGACTGTTGTTGCTTTCTTCTTACCAAATGCCATTACTGTAGCTCCCGTTGCAGGTGCGGTTGGGTAGCTGTTCCCTGTCCTTTTGTAATCATTTCAACCGATAGCTCGTTAAAGTTTTTGAGTTCCTGACGGGTGGCCGTGTCAGGGTTGTAGGTGTCGTAGTAGAGCTCAATCAATTCGTGGGTATCGAGCGGTAGTCCCTGGATGCCGCACTGCATCAAACCGTTCAGGACAGCCTGAACGCGGTTTCTGAGTTCGCTCTTAGCTGTTTCTAAGTCGGCTTCATTGATTGTAACGTGCTGCGGCTTTGAATTCAGTAGAGCCGCGAAGCCCGTAAAGAAGTTTTTGCTCTGTCCGAGCGGCTTGTCGGCTTCCAACTGCCGGGAATATGGAATCACGATATAAAACTTCTTGTCCATGATATTCGTCTGCTGAGATAGGGCATCGATATAGCCAATGTAATCGTCCATGAGGAGCGCCAGGAGCATGTTGTCGTGTTCGGTACGAATCTTGTCCAGCTTCTCGATGTATGGCCGGAGATCGACTTTTTGTGAACGGACAAAAATCTGCAGCGGAAAGTAGAGGGAGTTGAGGAAGTTTTGGTAGGCGAGTTCGACCGCTTCCTGCTCTTGTATGCTCATCAGATCAAAGTTGATGCTCTTGACCATCAGAACGGATCGGAAGCTACCATCATTCATAATCACGACGCCATCACGAATTTCAGCGATCTGCAGCGTGTTTTGGGTGCTGTTAGGGTTTGTCAGCGGTTGTGGAGTCGGAGATTGTGCTGTTGGCGCGGGAGCAGCGTACACTTGCGGAGCGGCTGGCTGTGCGTATCCCTGTTGAGGCTGCGTAGCGTAGCGAGGGTCTACAAAAGCCTGAGGGGGTTGCGTTGGGATTGGTGGAGCCTGAGGAATAGCGCTTGGCGTTGACGGATATTGAGGTTGTGGGGCAGCGCCAGCAGGAGGAGCCATCCTGCTTGGATCAGGGTATTGGCCTTGTTGTGGCACTTGCGGATTCATAGTATTTGTTCTATCCCACCATAGATCACATTACGATATCTACTAGATATCTCTTCGCGACCACCCACCTTGATGCAGTGGAACAATTACTTCGTCCGTTGGTGCGGAGTTGAGGCGTTCCGCCTCGTGAGCCATTGCTGCCACTGTAAGGTAGTTGTTGTTTGCAAGTTCAAGTGTAGCAGGTTTGTAACCTGTTGTCACTGGGGGAAGTGACATTTCTGGCAGCGAAGTTTGCACAGGTGTGGTTGGCGGTGCCGCTGGCGGTGTCGGCATCTGAGTTTGGGCTGACAAGGGCTGGATGGTACGCAAATGAGCACTTGACATCGGAATCTGCGGCCCCTGCGCTTTCAAATTGTGAATTAAAGCCTCTTCAGCGGCCGTTGGTGTGGCTGCAATGGGAGTGGGAGGCGCAGTTGAAAACCCGGGAACGACCGGTCCGGTTAGCGGCTGATCAGTAGCTGCTGGTGCGGTCTGCAAAAACCAGTAGTCGGGGGCCGGCTGTGATCCATTTTGTGACGAGTTTGCTGCTGGGCCCTGCCCTGCTTGCCCCTCCGGCTGTTCAATCTGCTGCACGATCCGTTCGCGCTGAGCAACGGCCGAGGCGTTCATCATCTGGTCAAGCTGCTGCACGCGCGGATTTGCCTGGGCATCGAGCATATCAACGACGGCCGTCGTATCGTAGTTCGGCACATCCTGAGGCAATGTAGCGGCGGTAACTAAACGGTCAGTGCTGTCATAGGGACCATTATTTGGCTGGTTGTAAATATTGACGCCTACATTCTTGACTGCCCAACCGCGGGTGTCAATAGTATCCGCCAAGGCCTTGAGGCGGCTTTTTACTTCGCTTTGCGACAAGCCGTTTGTCAGGACGCGCTCAACTTTCTTTGGAGCCGTAATCGTCACGAGCTCCTGGGCACCGCTCTGGTTCCAGATACGCCGCCGTGGCTTCAAGAAGAAACGAACTTTTGCCAGTGCCCACACTTCAGTCGGTTGTTGCTTGCTCCATGGGTAAGCAAAGAACACGCCAAATGCAATGATAGGCAGAAAGATGACGGCCATAAACGCCGCACCCTTGGCGATAGATACAAACAGCGCATAACCTGCAAGCGCGGCAATAGCCGCGTAGATGCACTGCCGGAGTGACAACGGTCCGATCAGGGTATCTTCGGCTTCAACGTCTTGGATTACTTTGTAAGTTGCCATATACCAATCATCCTTATCGGCTTATGCTCCTGGCATTGGAGGTTGCGGCGGAGCTACTCCTGGAGGGGCATTCCCGTATACCCCTGTCACTCGCTGCTGATTTGCGGCTAATTGTTGGGCTGTATATGCGCCATTTCTTGATGCCGCTCCATACTCACGACGCATCTCCACGAAGCCACTATTACTGCGGCGCTGCTCGATAAGATCTTGAATGGTAGCTTTATTGCCGTTATAAGGATCTACTATTACAGAGCTTAGGACATTATCCGCTAGGACGCGGGCATTCTCTGGTGCTACTGACGCCATGGCATCATAGCGTCCCGCAATTACTGCCAATTCCCGGTCTAAGTCAGCCTGGCTGTACATAGGCTTTTGGTTGCCATTGGCATCGGTAACCATATAAGTCATACCGGCTATAGTGTTTTCAAGGCGCTGCCTCATGACAGGTGCAAAGCTTTCGACTGCTGACTTCCTGGCTCCTGCAATGTATGATCCGCCTTGCCCTTCAAGCGATACGTCGATGATATGTTGAGTGGCTGCTGCCGTGGATAATTTTCCATTCTTTTGAGCGCCCAGTGTTTTGATTTGATCTGCAAAGCCACCGCCAGCCAGGTCAAACCGGCGGGCTTGACTAGCTCCGCCGCGCATTGCAACCAGCATGCGTCCGGCCTTAACACCGTCTGATCCTGCTATTTCATTAATCATGTCATGCATTTCACCGGCTCCACCACCTATAATATTGCCAGCATCGTCATACTTCGTTTTGAAGGCAGTACCGGTGGCCGGCAGTGCCATAGCTGCAGCCATTTCAAAGACATCA
>DATHYB010000148.1:0-20464 GCA_035459365.1 Candidatus Limnocylindrales bacterium | reverse complement strand
ACTGGGTTATCTTCCTGTTTGCTGTATCTATCGCCGTTTCTGCCCTCGGCATCCCGGTACTCGTTGACTTTGTCCGCGCTATTTATGGCTACCTACCGAATGTCCTCGCTGCCTTCCTGATATTCTTGGTGGCCGGTGCAGTTTCAACGGCAGTGGCTGGCCTCGTAGCAAATGCTATGGGTGACACGCCAACCGGTAAAGTCGTAGGTACGGTTGCACCTACCCTGATCATGGTCATTGCAACTTTCATGATCCTGAACCAGCTCAAGATTGCACCTGCCATCGTAACTCTGACCTACGGCCTGATCCTCGGTGGTGTATCGCTCGGCCTCGCCCTGGCCTTTGGTCTCGGTGGCCGCGACGTTGCATCCCGTATGCTGCAAGACCTCTATGACAAGGGTCAGACTGCTAAGGGACAAGTTTCTGGTGACGCTAAGCTTGGTGCTCAGCGCGCTAAGCAAAAGGCTGACGACCTGCGCGGCCAGCTGTAGTCTCGCACCACAGCACAAAAAACTCCCTGCTTCGGTGGGGAGTTTTTTGTGCGTTCTGGCTGGTGGTAGGGACTAGAGCAGCTCCTACCTGCGGCAAAAGAAAAAGCCACCGATATTGTAGCGGTGGCCGTTGTAATGCAAAATAATTATTTAGCGGTCTTGCTTGAGTGTTTTTGCCCGGAGCTCGCCCCAGTCTTCTTGGACATCGCTGCTCAGTGCTGCAAATTGCTTTTCTGCGACTTGATTCCAATTTCTTCGTGACATCTTCCCCTCTCCTTATGTATGTATAACTATACGGGGGCATAAGCATGAATGCAGTGAAGTTTTTGGCTATTGAGAATTTTTAAGAGAATGCCTTACGAATCGCGGGAGTCAGAGGGATTTGGCAAGCCCTTGGGGCCGCGGTACTGGGCATGTAGCAGCGCCCGCTGCAGTGCCATCATGACAGACTCCGCCTGCTCGTAGCTCATGCCAACTTTTGCAACCGGCTGCGGCTTGTCCTGACCGCCCGTTTGGGTAAACGTGAGAGTGAGACCAGCCTTGTTGGCAGACACTTCAATGCCGTCGGTGTACTGTGCCCGGATATCAACCGCCAAGAGCATAATGAGCTGCTTGCCTTGTGCGCAGTCGTCTTGCATAGACATCCCGGCATCAGGCGTCAGCCGACGGTCATACCCTGCCAGTTCCCAGATTTGGACCGCCTCGCTGTCCTGGACATTGAAATGACTAATCAGGAGCATTAAAATTTCTTCGCTCGGGCGTTCTTCGCCTTGCTCGATGCGCTCAAGCTTGCTGTCATCGATCTCTACGGCACCCGATACTTCGGCAACCGTTTCATCGATCCGTTCACGCAAATACTTCAAATGCGTGCCCAGAGTCTTGAATGGTGGTGTATGCTTGGAATCTTTCACTACTTTCTATACTAAACTTCTCTCAAGGTCGAGGCAAGAGTGCGGGCAGGAGTGTTGTAGATTAAGTCGTATATAATGAGCCTATGAACATACAAGAAAACGTCCCTCTCTCAAGCCACTCGACCATGCGGCTCGGCGGGACGGCCCGCTACTATACCGAAGTCAGCAGCCGCATCGAACTCGAAGAAGCAATTAGTTGGTGCGTCGACAACCGTGTACCGCCAATTATGATCGGTGGCGGCAGCAACATCATTTGGCGCGACGAAGGCTTTGAAGGGCTGGTCATCATGAACAAATTCATGCGCTACGAGGATTTCGCCGAGGACGAAACCAACCACTACGTGACAGTCGGTGCCGGCGAAAATTGGGACGCCGTGGTAGCGCGTACCGCCCAGGCCGGACTATCAGGCATTGAAGCCCTCTCGCTCATTCCCGGTACCTGCGGCGCAACACCAGTACAAAACGTCGGCGCCTACGGCCAAGAGATCGCTGATACATTAGTCAGTGTCGAAGCCTATGACCTGCACACTCGCACATTTCTGAATATCCCTGCCGCTGATTGCGCTTTCGGCTACCGCACCAGCCGATTCAAAACAACCGATCGCGAACGCTTTATGATCACCGGCATCACGATGCATCTGTACAAGCAAAACCCCAAGCCGCCTTTCTACCGAGCCCTCGACGAATACCTCTCGAAAAATAACATCACCGACTACACGCCGCCAGTGATCCGCGAGGCCGTCATCGCCATTCGCTCGAGCAAATTACCCGACCCCGCCAAAGTTGCTAACAACGGCTCGTTCTTTGCCAATCCCATCGTCGACGAAGGCGTACTCATCGATATCCAGGCGGCCCACCCCGACGCACCACATTGGCCAACCGCAGACGGCCGTGTCAAGATCCCAGCAGCTTGGCTCATCGAAACCGCCGGGTTCAAAGATTTCCACGACCCCGAAACGGGCATGGGCACCTGGCCGGCGCAGCCGCTCGTGCTCGTCAACGAACGTGCCACGAGCACTGCTGACCTGCTTGCCTTCAAGCAAAAGATTGTTGACAGCGTGCAACAGAAATTCGGAATTACACTCGAGCAGGAGCCTGAGTTACTTCCCTAGCGGCAAATCCTCTCCTTAATCTTGCAGAGGGGCATCAAGTGCAAAGATACCTGTTTTTGGGATCTGAAATGCCCCGCTCCGAGCTTGGTCCGAGGTTAGATAAACTTTCCGTATTTTAATACTGCCGCCAGCAGGTTCCTGCTCTTCGAGCCTCAAAATTTGCAATTCATGAAAGCCACTAAAGATACCTTCAGCCAGCGGTTCAGAAGACAGCATGCCTATAGGCTCCCCACTCGCGAGCCGCTCATCGAATTGACGCTGCAGTATTTCGGCTTCATGAGTCCATTCATCCGGCTCGCCACCAAATCTCATTACGAGAGCTTCTTCATAGGTACGAGGACCATTGATCTCAGCCGGCGGAACCATAGAATATAGGTTTGACGAAAATTCAGGACTTGACATTGTAGGCTCCACTTACGATGGATATTTTTATACGCTAGTTTTAGAATTATTGCTAATTATTGTTGTTGCTTGGCAGAGAATATAGCAAGACAACAGTCTTTGGCTCTTCGTTGATAAGGGAACTAGTAGGGCTTCCTATTGTTAGCCCATAAAACTATGGTATTCCTTTTCGGTCACCTTCGAATAGGTAAGCTCTGGACCAAAACCCGCTTGCTCGTTTACACGAACACTAAGGGTACAGCGCTCTGGCAACCTATCGAGAGGGAAATAGGCTAGATCACTGCATTTTTCAGGTTCGCACACCGATGGTTCACCTTCCCATTTGTCCAAAACGAATGTGAAGTTCGTATACGGAACGTCTATAAAATTCTGGTTGATGTGGACAAGCTTTAAATCATCCTGGCGGGCAGTAATGCCTAATTCTTCTCGCAGTTCCCGTACAGCCGCTTCTCGGATACTTTCTCCCTCGTCGACATGGCCACTGCAGGCAAGGTCGTAGTACCCGTCGAGGTAGCCCGTATTGGCTCGCTGCTGAAGCAAGATTCTTCCCGAGCTATCACGGATAATCACAAATACTGCCATGCGGCATACAAATTTTTCAGCCATTAACACTCCTCTGATATGATAAACACACTACTTGAGTGGTGATTATACCGCATAACAAGGAATAACCTGCTATGACCTCAGATGAATCATTCTTCAAGCTTCCAACCGAAGTAGAAGCATCAACTGACCCATGCATCGAAACATTCAAGGAGTTGTATTGGACCGAGTGGACGGTTGGCCTTGCAGATTTCCAGCCAGAAGAAGTTATAAACAGGCGTGCCGTCGTAAGCAATCACATTGGCGAGCACAACCCCAATACATTACCCCATGCACTTGCTAGCTATGTACTTGAGGTTTTTGACCCCGAGACATTCGAAGCTAGAAAAAACCAAAATACTTTGGACCACTTGAACCGTATCCTGCGGGATTACTTCGGCGCAACCTAGGTTAGCCGTCGCTTGGCAGAGGATACTGCAAGGCAAAGGCCTTGACCTCTTCATGAATCTTCGCGAGCCCTGCTTCGTCCTCACGAGCGTCAATTGCCCGTTTCATCCAGTCGGCGATTGTCTCCATGTCTTCCTCTACTAGTCCGCGACTGGTTATCGCGGGCGTCCCTAGTCGAATACCGCTCGGACGGAACGGCGGCAGTTCATCGTCAGCAATTGAATTTTTGTTGAGCGTTAACCCAATTTTATCTAGCGCCTCTTCAGTAATTTTGCCGTCAATACCGAAGCTGCGGTACACATCGGCCAAGATTAAGTGGTTCGAAGTTCCACCCGTCATGAGGTAAAAGCCGCGTTCCTGCAGTGCATTTGCCAGTGCCGCCGCATTACGAACAACTTGCTCAGCGTACTGCTTAAACTCGGGCCTCAGCGCTTCGCCGAAGGCCACGGCCTTAGCGGCGACGGCGTGCATGTGCGGCCCGCCTTGCATCCCTGGAAACACCGCCCGGTCGATAAGCGTCGGTATGTTCTCCAATGTTTTTTCGGGCGCTTTCAAGGGATTGCCGACCACGCCCTTTGACAAGATCAGCCCTCCACGCGGTCCTCGCAGTGTTTTATGGGTCGTCGTCGTAATGATATGAAATCCGTAGTCAAACGGGTTCTTGGCGATACCGGCAGCAATCAGGCCAGCAATGTGCGCCATGTCAGCCATCAAAAGACAGCCATCGACAGAACGTCCGATCTGGGCAAACCGCTCATAGTCAAGCTCGCGCGGGTAGGCACTAAACCCAGCCAGGATAATCTTCGGCTGGTGCTTTCGCGCCAGTTCTTGCAGCTCGTCATAATCAATCTCACCAGTTGCAGGATCTTTCATTTTGTACCGGATAAAGTTGTAAAGCTTGGCGGAACGCGTTACCGGCGCACCGTGCGTCAGGTGGCCGCCATGGCCGAGGTCCATTGCCAGCACCGTATCACCCGGTTCCAACCATGCGCTATACACAGCCTCATTAGCTGGCGCACCAGAATGAGGCTGGACGTTGGCATGGTCGGCCTTGAAGAGTTGCTTTGCCCGGTCGATAGCTAGCTGCTCGATCTTGTCAGTATTTTCTTGGCCACCGTAGTAACGCTTGCCCGGGTAGCCTTCAGAATATTTATTTGTAAATACACTGCCCATAGCCGTCAGCACGTCCCGGCTAACATAATTTTCGCTCGGGATCAGTTCTAACCCTTCCCGTTGTCGCAGCTCTTCTGCAGCTATCAAATCACCTACAACTGTGTCTTGCATACCCATCTCCCTCAGTATCAATTTATTGTCAGAACATACCGGCTCCGCGCCGCATGAAGAATTTCGAGAGATCGTATATTAAACCATACCAATATTGTAACAAGCTCTGTATGATAAAGAGTAGTTAGCAACATAAACACAACAACTTTATACTTGATACAAACATCACATATGGTATAATAATAGCTATATGGAATCAACAAATGAGAAAATTGGAGCGTTAATCGCTCATATCCGACAAGAACGTGGCTTAACTCAAGCAGAATTTGCCCGTCGACTCAGTACGAGTCAATCAGCCGTCAACCGCATGGAACACGGCAAACAAAACTTGAGCATGGAAACACTCGGCCGGATTAGTGATGTCCTCAATAAGCAGCTCATCAGCCTGAACGGCAGCTCCATGAACCTGCGTATCGAGGGCGGCCACGAACTCAAGGGCAACATAACCCTCAAAACCAGCAAAAACGCCGCCGTCGCGCTGCTCTGCGCCAGTTTGCTCAACAAAGGCATCACTCGCTTTACGTCGTTCCCGCGGATCGAGGAGGTCTACCGCATCATCGAAGTCCTTGAAAGCATGGGCGTCCAGTGCAAATGGCTGGCCGGCAACGACCTCGAAATCCGTCGCCCTGCCACCCTCAAACTTGAAAAGATTGATGCAGCAGCAGCCCGCAAAACCCGTTCGGTCCTGATGATGATCGGCTCGCTGTTGCACGACCACAAAGCCTTCAAAATCCCGTATGCCGGTGGCTGTAAGCTTGGTACCCGCACGGTGATCCCACACCTCTACGCCCTCGAAGAGTTTGGCGTCGAGATTGTCGCCACCCAAGGCCACTACAATATCAACGTCGCCAAAAAACCGGCCGGTCGTATCGTCCTCTATGAATCCGGCGACACTGTCACAGAAAACGCCCTGCTGGCGGCCGCACGCTCAACGGACGAAACTATTCTGCAGTTTGCCAGCGCCAATTACATGGTCCAGGACGTTTGCTTCTTCCTGCAGAAACTCGGCGTTCACATTGAAGGCATTGGCACCAGCACGCTCAAGATCAAAGGCGCCAAAGACATCAAAAAGAATATCACCTTCGCACCCAGCGAAGACCCGATCGAGGCAATGTTCTTCGTGTCGGCTGCCGTCACCACGAACTCCGAAATTACCATCGAGCGCGTACCTATCGACTTTATGGCGCTTGAGCTGCTGAAGCTCAAAAAGATGGGCTTGTCATACACGGCTACCGATCGCTACAAAGCCCTCAACGGCAAAACCGATCTGGTCGACCTGACCGTTCACAAGCACAGCGGTAAACTGCGCGCGCTCTCCGAAAAGATCCATGCCAATGTCTACCCCGGCCTCAACCAAGACAACCTACCGTATTTCGTGCCCATCGCCGCTGTCACCCACGGCCGCACGCTCATCCATGACTGGACATACGAGAACCGCGCTATCTACTACACCGAAATGACCAAAGTTGGCGCTAATGTCGAACTGGCCGACCCGCACCGGGTGTATGTCACGGGACCCACCAAGTTCAGTGTCGCCGATGTCGTCTGCCCGCCAGCGCTCCGTCCGGCTTCGCTGCTGCTGATCGGCATGCTGGCAGCGAGTGGTGTTAGTACGCTCCGCAACGTCTACACCATCAACCGTGGTTATGAGGACCTTGCCGACCGCCTCAATTCGCTTGGCGCCCGTATCACGGTAATGCACGAACTGTAGTCGCCAACCGTTGGACTACTGTTTACACGAGGAGTATACTTGCTCCATGCATGAAACTGACGAGCTTTTAGATCTTGTAGACGAACAAGACCAGGTCGTCGGCACTATCTTACGCAGCGAATTTTACCGTTTAGAGTCCGAACGGCTCGGCTTCATTCGCGGCATTGAATTCTTGATTGAAAATGACAACGGTCAACTTTGGATCCCAACGAGAACTGCCAACAAGAAAATAGCACCAAATGCACTTGATTACAGTTGCGGCGGCCATGTTAGTGCGGGTGAAAGTTATATAGAATCGGGCCTGCGTGAAATTAAGGAAGAATTGAATTTGGATCTCAGGGAAAACGATCTCGATTTCGTTCACTTGTTTGATCCTACCTCTGGCCTACCTTATTTCCGGGCCTTATACCGCTACTGCTCAAACAGCGCTCCACAATTCAACACTGATGATTTTGTTTCTGCCGAATGGCTCTCTCCGGAGGAGATATCAGAGCAGATAGCGAACGGCAAGCCAGCAAAAAGCAGTCTGGCTGAAACAATCAAGTACTATACAACATGGCAGCGGGCTCAAGGTAAAGAGCATACACCTCACAACATAGACTAGCTTCATCATGACGCTATCGCTTATAGCCAGTATATTTGGTATAAATAGCTCATGTCATCACACAAACAAAAAGCAAATAGCGTTAGCTCCAAACCCGTTCATCCCAAAGCAGCTTTCAGCTTCCGCAAAAATCTTGTACCACCCCTGCTCGGACTGGCGGTGTTTGGTTCGGTTCTTGCCCTTCTAAATGCCCAGTGGATTATTGCTCAGTACCAATACCGATTTCAAAAGCCAACGACAGCCCAGGTCGCCGTAATCGATACGAGCTCACCAGATCCTCAAGCCCTGAAACTACAGATTCCATCGGTCAATATCTCTGCACCGATCGTTTTCGACGAGAAAAGCTTCGAAGAATCCAAGGTTCAGCTGGCACTGCGGCGCGGCGTTGTCCACTATGGCACGACTGCCGTCCCGGGACAAGCCGACAATACAGTTATAGTCGGTCATTCGAGCGGACAACTGTGGGCACCAGGCGACTATAAGTTTGTCTTTACTCATCTTGACAAGGTCAAGCAAAACGATCGTATCTTCGTCGACTACCAGGGCACTCGCTATATCTACCGCGTATCTGAAATTTTGGTAGTTGATCCGACAAACGTTAGCGTCGTCCAGCCTACCACGAAACCACTATTGACGCTCATTACTTGTACGCCCGTCGGCACGAGCAAACAACGCCTCGTCATCCGTGCCAATCAAGTCAGCCCACAGCCAGAGACAGCTACACCGGTTGCAGCTGGGCAAGTAAAGCCGTTTACTGCCCGGTCGCTCAGCGGCGACCACTAAGCCTATCAGGCAGCAACCGGCATCTTGTAACGGCGGCCGGCAGTACCCCAGACACCCTTAGTGACGAGGAATTTGCGCAGCACCATGACTTCTACGAATGCCTTCACGAAGACATAGAGGGTAATCCAGCGGTACCAATAAATCTGCGGAAAAGCGGTCAGTATATCTTTGCGGCCAGCCCGGGCAGCTACTAGGAGAAGAAGCGCAAACAGCACCAAGACATCAAGCAGGAACGACACCGCCAGCACCTCGAGTGACTGCCGAGTAATCGCCAAATAGGGCAGGATAAAACAGTAGTTAAACAAGAGTAAGAAGTTTTGCATCACCTGATATGACAAATAAGCGTCAACGCGGGAGAAACGACGGCCGACCTGGTGGCGGTGCAAGCCTTGCATGATGCCGTGGTTCCAACGGGTAATTTGCTTGCGGAAATCTTGAACCGTCAGTGGGTCTTGGGTATAAGCCACTGCCTGCGGGATAAACTGAATGTGCCCAAGTTTTTGGCGGTGAATTTGCAGCGTTATATCAAAGTCTTCTGTGAGAGATTCATTGGCGAAGTTTACCTTTGCAAAGACATCAGAACGAAAGCAAGATGTTGGGCCAGGGATGACTGATACGGTGTGCGTCAATGCCTGGAAACGGCGATGAATCTCCATACCAATCGTGTATTCATAGACACGGTATTGGCTGACTGCACCGCCTGGCAGGCTGCGGACATAGCCAGTTGCCGCCGCATACTTAGGGTCGAGTTTACTGCGGAAGATGTCAAAGTAGTTTGATGCAAAGCCACCATCAGCATCGGCAATGTGTATCCATTCGTAGCGCTGCGTCAGCTTGAATTTCTTCGCACCTTTTGTCAGGGCCAAGCCTTTGCCCGAACGTTTGACGCGTAGCACATTGTCTGAGCCAATGACGCTAGCCGCAATATTCTTAGTTGCATCGCTGGAGTTGTCGTCGACGACGTAGATATCAGCAGGGTCCATACCAGCGTTGATGGCTGAGAGAAGGGTCTGTTCGATGACCAGCTCTTCATTATGGCCAGCGATCAGGAGAGCAAGCTGCTTCTTTTGCGATACTTTTGGCGGCATAGTCTCCGGCTTACCGATGCTGATAGGGGCCGTTTGGAACAAGCGCCGTGGAACGAGTACGGCGTAATCATGCATCTCAATATAACTTCGCGGCGGTTGCAGTTTTGCGGCATAATCGGTACGTGTCAGTTGCCTCATCTTAGAATTCTCCTGTTTGGACCTCGAGCGAGTCGAGGGCGTCCTGCAAGGTTACGATCCGCACATCAGTGCCAGCTAAGTACTTCATCTGAGCATCCATCTGAGGCGTATCAAGCGAATATACCGATCCATGATCGTCATTCTGGTGGTAGGTCAGCACAAGCCATCCGTTATTGGCTTCTGCGTAATCAATCAGCTTCTGGATATCTTCAATAGTCGTATCACTGCGTACTGTCACGCCGATGATGTTATTCCGGTCAAAGTTCTTGGCCAAATTAACGTCGTACTGGTCAATGCCATTCTTCGGATCACCAATGGTGTTGCGCTGTGAGGTGAAGTACTTGGCAATCACCGCTTGTGTCCGAGCATCCTGCGAGCCATAAGGGGCTGCAAAGTTCTTGATGAGGCCGAAGCGTTTTGTCAGCTCCTTCTTACAGCTTTTGATCTGATTTTCTAGGTCCGTGTCATCAAGGCCGGTAAGCTCAGAATGATCGATAGTATGACAGGCAATTTCATGACCAGCCCGCTGCATGTTCGCAATTTGTTCCCAACTCATGTACGTGGGGTTATCGGCAGTACCAGACAGCACATACTGCGTCGAACGGATACCGTACTTCTGCAGGATAGGCATGGCTTTGGTGTAGGTAGTCAAGTATCCATCATCGAATGTAACCGTGATAATTGGCTCTTCGAATAGTTGAGGCTTCCCTGCTCCCGTATCGGCTGGGCGTGCCTGGAGTGCCGGCAACGCCTTGGCGCTTCGGCTCGATCCTTCCTGAAAGAAATGCCCAAGTTCTACAAATGAGAACAGGGGCACCACCATCACGATGGTGATTACGAACAGTGCCCCAAGCGCGTTCCGCATTTTCAACAGAAATTGTTTAGTCTTATTCATAATCCACCACCCGTGTTACTTACTTGCCGCTTTGAGAGTATAAAATACCCCAAGCGACCATACCGGCTGCTACTGATACTGCCAGGGTAACAACAAAGTTGCCACCAGTGTTTGGCAGGACCAAAGCACCGACAGTAGGAACAGTTGCCAAAGGCAAAACGTTTCCGCCTGTGTACATAGCAGTAACCTCCGTTAAAATTAAGCACGGCAGTAATTTTAGGGCGCACGAAGCCAAGACGAAGCTTTCGCTCCGCCGACTACCATGATTCCCACATCACTGTCAAAACTTATTATACACGCTTTTGCTTTTTTGACAAGTATCTATGGTAGTATAGAACTTTATCACCCCTGTTAGACGCAGTAATGTTTTTCTGATATAATCCTGTGCAGCGTATAAAAAGCCATCAAATATCACCTTGAATAAGGGCAACTACGGCTCGCAATCGCTCCTGCGGGTGTTGTATAACGGTTATTATGTCAGTTTTCCAAACTGAAGACGGGAGTTCGACTCTCCCCACCCGCACCATAGATTTATGAATACAGAACCCGAAAAGCCCTTTCAAACTCTTAGTAGCCGCGTTGCTTACCAGAATCCTTGGATTACGGTCCGCGAGGACACTATTCTGCGCCCTAGTGGTGAAGAAGGTTTATACGGCGTCATTGAGGTCAAAGATTCTTCAGTCATTGTCGCAGTTGATGCCAAGGAGCGTATCTGCCTGGTCCGCGAATACCGCTATGCCGCACAAAAGTGGTGCTGGGAACTGCCTATGGGCGGAATTGGCTCAGATACACCCCTTGTAGCTGCAAAGCGGGAGCTTGAAGAAGAAGCTGGTCTGCAAGCTTCCAGCTGGCACGAACTTGGTAGCAGCCGCATGCATACAGGGCTTTTTACTGAACGGCAGTATGTTTATGTAGCAACTGACCTTACCAAAGGAGCTGCTAAGGATGCCGATTAAGGCATCGACACCTCATCATTCTTTAGCCTTGATGATATAGGTAAAATGATCGTAGACGGTCAGATAGATGACTGCGCCTCTATCTCGGCTTTATACCGCTATAAAATGTGGCTTACCGGGTCAAAGACGGCTACATAAGCGAACAATTACAACATATTGTATAATACCCTCGGTGCCTGCCCTGGTAGCTCAGCTGGCGCAGCTTGCTGCAAAGATAGATGCAGAGATGCTCTATCCAGCTCGTTGGCAACGCATTGTGGTACATATCATTCCAATATATTGGTGTCGCCCTGGTAGCTCAGCTGGATAGAGCAGAGGACTTCTAAGCCTAAGGTCGCTGGTTCGAATCCAGCCCGGGGCACCATCAACTTTCGTATCTATTATTATTAGGAAATGGCGAAGGCATATCTAATTGGCAGTACACCACGAACTGGTAAAACAGTACTAGCCATGCGGTTTATCGACCAGCAGCCGACATTGGCTGCGTCTGCTGACGCAATAAAGTACATGCTGCGTAAAGTAGTAGACGAAGAGCAACAACCTGATTTGTTTCACTTTGGAAAATATACGTCAAATGATCCAGCATCACGCGATTACTCACGTACACATCTTCAAGAAGCAATCGAAACACAGAATAGAGAATCTGTTATTGTCTGGAAATCCATAAAAGATTTCATTATGAGCAATATTGAGGATGGTATGGATAATTGATTGAAGGCACCGCTATACTGCCGGGATTTGTCGCCGAATTAGCGTGTGATCATGAAGCGATTTTTATTGGTAATCAATCCAGCCAGCATTATGATAAAGTGCTACAGTTCGCTCGTAATGATTCAAATAACTGGATGCACAACCTCGAAGATGCAACTATCAAAGCTTTCACCGAATTCAGTAAGGTTTACAGTCATTACAACGAACAAGAGGCACTAACTGATGGCATGCATTACGTAGAAGTGAGTGATAATGATTTTGACGATGACATAGATAAGGCATTACGCCTACTACTCAATCATAAGGTTTGAACATTAAAGAAACTATTTTAGTACTGTTTGATATTCAGATATTGCCAGATGACCGATACATTTCTAGATATATTGATGATACCTTCCCAGTGCTTAGTGCGGAACGTATCTGATTGACGGGGTGGGCACCAAAGCATAAGCATGATATGATTTTATGCATAACGTAAAAGAGTAAAAGACTATGGCCGAAAATTCATTACTGACCCTCTTATTAGGACTTGGTTTATTAACAGTAGGCACACTAGGCTACATAGGACGTTTAGGAAAGGGGACGTCAATCGGTTGGTATAGCGTCTTTAACTATACTGGCTATATATTTAGTGGATTATTTTTTCTCGCTACTACTGTCATGCTCAATGCAGACGATGGATCATCGTTAAAAACTATTGCCGGTTTACTTGCTGCCCCTTTATTATTATTGGTTATTTACTCGATACTTATTCACCCTCCACGCTGGGCACAACCTGGGTGGCAAAGAACGCTTGATGATCATTATCGAACTGCACGTAGAAATGGCAAAGAAGTTGTCTTAATCGATACATCTACCAATAAGGATACGAGTAAAGTTGGAGCTTATGACAATGAATCAGCAGCGTCATTCATGCACAAGAACGTGCTGAGCGCAGGCGAGACAATTAGCCGCGATGAAATACTTACTTTATTGAAAGAACGAGATGCACTCGTCAACAATGGCGGCCTTACATACAACCCCCAAACTGCATTGATGAAAATATGTGAAGGTCGAGGTATTAACACTAAACTTACAAATCTGCTAGATGAAGGTGAAGCTCAATATCTAAATAGCATAGGGCTGTCTTAGTTCTGTAATAAATCTCTATTTTATTATTAGTACTCTGAGTAAGTGATGGAATAATTTACGCGAATAGCTTATGACAACAGATTAATAATTAAGCATAATAATGCTAACATTGTTCAGAATGCTGCACCATTCAGGATTAGATGACTCGTATGAGGAATAAAATTAATTCCTCATTTAGTATTTTCAGAGTCGTCCTATAACATTCCAAGCTGAATATATCTACTAGGAACCCCTACTTCCAATTTCTATTTGAAACAGAACAAACAGGTGTATATATTAATGGCATGAATACACCCGATATACTGACTACTCATTCCTACGTCGTAGGGGCGATAAAAGAATTTATTCCTCAGCCTGATCAGGGGATAGTGACTGACAGGCTAGTAAGCACAGAACTTCCGCCAAACAAGTATATTGATGCTGATCATCAGCTTGAACTTACCGTGCAAGCTCCGACAAAAATTGATGCTGAAACAGGTATCTCAGAAGTGGGCAGTCCAAAAGTATTGAATGTGTCCGCTTGGACTCCCCCCGTCCCTAAAAGAAATAGAACGTTTATTGGTACCAGTCGGAGCTATGTTGGTTCTGCCGATGAGCAATTTTTATTAGGGAACATTGACCTCACCTTCAATAGCAAGCGGGTTCTATCAGTCAAAGACTATTTTCAGGCTACCGGCAATGGTGACGCACTGGTTGATCTGGATTCAACCAAACCCTACAAAGATCATCCACTGATATTAGCCGCCCGGGAGTTGCTACAGGTTAAGGCCACAAGACCCCAGACATTATCAGAATACGCAGTCCAAACCTCATTCTTTTTAGGCCATACTCAGGAAACAATTTCAGTACATACTTCGGCTGCAGAAATGGCAGCAGGCATACTCGAGACGACAGGAAAGGCAATGCCGAACAGCGTACGCGATAACGGAACCCATTTTAGCGTTACCCACACTACAACCTATCCCTACGGAGGTTATGAGGCCCCTGCGCAGATTACAACCAAACTGGAGATCGATGAGTTTCATCCTCGGCCCGCGCAGAGAGTTATCACCGGCTATACTATTACGCAATATGATAACTACAGTCCTAGTAACCCGGACGATCACATGGCACTCCTCAGTGGAATCCAATATCATGACGGAGAGTCATCGGGCTTCAGCCTAGGGATCGATGTAGACCAGCACGTTCTTTATGCCGGCGAGCAGAGTCCTGAAAACAGTTATAAGAAGGCTGAAACACCAGCAGAAGCACGCATGATGATTAAAGGACTGACCAGTTCGATATCAAAATTACGCCGATACAAGAACCAGGCTGGAGCAGCAGACTCCTAGACATAAGACTACTGGTTCGAATCTAGCCCGGGGCACCCTATTATTATGAATCCCTTTCAAACTATCTCATATGCTATTGGCCCGATGATGTTCTGGCTGGGCCTCGGCTCGACAATACTGTTTAGTATCATCTCCTACAATGAAAAGAAGCTTGCCTTAGTAGAACTTGCTATTTCATTAGCGCTTACCTTAATCGGCTGGATAATCACGAAAGCCGTAGCCAGGAGCAAAGGCGAGAGTGTACTATATATACTCTTGGATTTGATTCCCTGACCAAAAAATTAAGGAGCCCTGCATATGCCCAATCTAGAAATTGAACGCAAATTTTTAGTCGACACTACTTCCCTACCAGACCTCACCCCCGCTGAAGGAATAGCAATCCGCCAAGGCTATCTTGCCATCGGCCCAGACAGTGAAGCCAGAGTCCGCAGCATGAACGACCAAACATATACGCTGACCGTTAAAACCGCCGGCGAACTTGTTCGCGGCGAATTCGAAACTGCCTATCAGAAGACCAATTCAATACGGTCTGGCCAGCGACAGAGGGTAAGCGCATTGAGAAGGTACGTTATAGGCTTCCTGAAACTGAGCCGCTCGTAGAAGTCGATGTCTACAAAAACGCCCTTCATGGTCTGGTCATAGCCGAAGTTGAGTTCTCGGATCTTGCGACGGCACAGGTTATCAAACACCTGACTATTTCGGCCAGGAAGTCACCGCTGACAAGCGATTCAAGAACCAGCAGTTAGCCCTCAATGGACTGCCAGAACCCCTTTAGGTATGCTGTTCACCTTCACACAAGCACGTAAGTGAAAATGATGACAACGGTGATGCATTCTGTTTGCTAAAGTACCCTATATGACAAAAACAGAGCACGCACAATTAGATACAAACCGTCAGTCACTGCAACATAGCCTCAAACAAAACTTTGGTCATGATACATTCCAAGAGGGCCAATATGAAGCTATCTCTAGCGTATTGTCCGGCAAGGACACACTTGTCATTATGTCTACAGGCGGGGGCAAATCGCTCATCTATCAGCTTTCCGCCCTGCTCTTGCCCGGCATAACTATTGTAGTATCACCGCTGATTGCTTTGATGAAAGACCAACTGGAGTCACTCGAAGCTCAAGGCCATCCAGCGGCAGTGATTTCCAGCCACTACCGTCAGAGCGAAATAGACAAAACTCTAGATGCAGCCTTGCAAGGAAAGCTTAAGATTCTATATGTTACACCGGAACGTTTTCAGAATCCTGTTTTTTGCCAGCAGATTTCACAGCTGGGCATATCACTATTCGTCGTTGACGAAGCGCACTGTATTTCACAGTGGGGCCATGATTTTCGTCCCGCCTATACCAGCCTTAACCAAGCAATCGAACTACTTGGTCGGCCGCCTGTTGTCGCCCTGACGGCAACTGCATCACCGTGGATGCGCCGCGACATCATCGAACAACTACAGCTCGATGACCCAACTACAGTGGTGTACGGCATTGATCGACCAGAGTTGTTTTATGAGGTACATAGTGTACTTGAGGAGCGTGAAGATTTTGATGTACTCAATCGGTTATTTGAAGGTGACTTTGACTGCTATGGCGATGAAGTTGCGGCGAAGCTCAAGCAAATCATGAGTGGCTGCGGCATCATCTACACTGCTACGACCAAAGCCGCTGAAGAAACAGCAGCCTGGCTCGTAGATCGCGGCATCAAAGCCGGCTATTATCATGGACAAATGCCGAAGGATGAACGTGAAAAAACTCAAGAGGACTTCATGGCGGGCACCCTCCGAGTGATAGTCGCGACCAACGCTTTCGGCATGGGCGTCGACAAATCAGATGTCCGTTTCGTAATTCACCGTGACATTCCCGCGAGCATCGAAGCGTATTATCAAGAAGCTGGACGGGCCGGAAGAGATGGCCAACCAGGCTTGTGCAGCCTCATTTTTCGACCTGGTGATCTCACGCGGGCCGCCTTCCTTTCTGCAGGCAACGAGGAACAAACCAAGGAATTCGAGTGCAGCCGGGTAGCCGAAATGCGGCGCTACGCCGAAGCACGTACCTGCCGCCGAGCTTTTCTCCTTGAATATTTCGCCGAGCCCTACGACCACGACTGCTGCAATTATTGTGATGCCGACCTAGCCCCGCCCGAAGTAACAACGGTGACGGAAACAGAAGCCATATTGCTCGGTTACCAGGTTGGCGACGCAGTAGCCCATGACCAATGGGGGAATGGAGTAGTCCAGCATGCAAGCGATGAAACCATCACCGTCCTGTTTGATAGGAGCGGCTCCAAGCAACTTGCCAACCAACTCATCCGCGACCAGAACTTGCTTCAAAAACTATAAGGGCTGCCTTTCAGCTTGTTCATCAAACCCATATTGCCCGGATGTCTAGCTGATGGTATGCTACTCAGACAATAAGGGGACATCAAATGCCGAGGAAGAGGACAGTAGCTGTAGTATCAGGATTAGGCCTAGCCACGGCGGCATGGCTTGGCGGCATACAGGAGAATTTGGCCAATCCAGACCGAGACACATCACAGCCCATCGCTTCCTACGAAGGCCGACCATTTGTTCCTGGCAGCCAACTGCTGGATCGGGTCACGCGGTTTGGAAATATGAGCCTCAAAGTATATGCCGACGAAGAACGCGGCAATTATGCGAAGGTTAAATTTGAAGTTACCCAATCTTTGTCGGCAACTGCTCTTATGACATGTACCAGCACGGATACCCTGATGCTAGAATCAGATACAATCCCTGGGCTTAATTACTCAGATTCCCGCGGTTATGCCCACCAAATCTGTCGCACTGGCGAACTTACAGCGAATACTGACGATATCTTGAGCCGGTTACCACAGCGCTAATTTAGCGTGTCTGATATGCTGAAAGCATGGACCCTATTACTCTCGTTACTGGTAATCCCCATAAACTAGCCGAACTTCAAGCAGTCTTTCCTACCTCGCTCAAACTCAAGTCCCAAAAACTAGACCTCGACGAAATCCAAAGCCTCGATCTCCATGAAATTGTTTCTCATAAACTGCATCAAGCTTACCAACTCATCAAAGCGCCAGTCATCGTGGAAGATGTATCGGCCGAACTCGAGAAGCTCAACGGCCTACCCGGACCCTTCATCAAGTTTTTCGAGCAACAGCTCGGCCGCGGCGCCCTCCACACACTCGCCGGAGAAGGTCGCATCAGAGTAGTCTGTGCCATGGGCTATTATGACGGCAAAACCGAGCATATTGTTGACGGTATACTCGATGGTACGGTCGTCGCACCACGCGCAGGCGAGGGCTTCGGCTTTGACTTCGTACTCGTTCCGGACGGCTACAACCAGACGCTTTCCGAGCTCGGAACGGACGTCAAAAACTCCATCAGTCACCGTTACAATGCCGCTCAGCTCATGAGTAGTTTTCTCGCCACACCTACCGCCTAACGCGCAAACAGCAGGCGCACGGCCGCTTGTATTGAATAGTTGGCCTGTTTGGGATATAATCACCTCTGTTCTCCGTCCGATACCAAGCCACATACATCGGACAACAAACATGGCGGATGTAGCTCAGTCGGTTAGAGCGCCTGCTTGTGGCGCAGGAGGTCGTGGGTTCGAGACCCATCATTCGCCCCAAGAAGTCTATACTAAAAACACCATTCTGGTGTTTTTTTCTTTGCTATGCTTAATGCATGTCAATAGATAGGACCTGGCGCCGGTTGCTACCACTAGCTTTATCCCGCTTCTGCCAGGGCTTCATATTATGGTATGCCATCGATAAAGTATTTATGTCCAGCATTGGATTTGATGCTTCTACGATTGCGCTAGCGACCATAGTCGGTAGCATCACGCGTTTACTACTCGAGATACCAAGTGGTGTTTTAGCCGACCGTTGGAGCCGAAAGGGGATTCTCGGTATAGGTTATCTATGCTTAGCGTTGGCGACATTCCTGCTTGGTTCCTCTGATAGCGTAGCCCAATATTTAGTTTCGGGAGTGTTATTCGGTGCATATTTTGCTCTCAATTCGGGTATAGTTGATTCGATTGTCTACGACACTGTCCTTGAGGACACTGGTCGCCGAGACAATTTCGAAAAGTATATGGGGCGTATTGTGTTAATCAGAAGTATTGGCTTAGCCGCAAGCTCCCTGTTAGGCGGACTCGTTGGACACTTGTACGGATTGCGTGAGGCATACTTCCTAAGCATTCCAGGCGCTTTAATTGCAATCGGCTGCCTCTACTTCTTTCAAGAGCCGAGTTTACATAAAAAAGCCGTGGCAAGCCATATCTTCCATCAGATGGCAGACACGATACGGTTCGTGCTCCGGCGGGGTATATTTATGATTACCCTGATTGCTCTATTAGCATTTGGCATTATTGATAGTTTTATGAACGATGTTGACCAGCTGTGGCCCTTAGCACTAGACTTGCCAGTTATTTGGTATGGGCCTCTAAATGCGCTGCTCTTAATGGGTTATGGCCTTGGAGCACCCCTCGCAGTCAATTTCATACATAACCGACAGCATACAGTGATAGCATGCATGATAATCCTAGCTCTGACATGGCTTTTGACCATACCGAACATGCCTGCCATTGCTATGGCACAGTTTGGTCTGCTTGTCCTTATGAGCGCTATGCAAATACTCGTATCAGGTCAACTGCACGATAGCTTACCATCCGACTTGCGCAGCGGATCTTCATCGGCAGTTTCTACGCTCACGCTACTCTTATACTTGCCGCTTGTCTTTATTTTCGGTGTGATGACCGAAAATACATCAGTGTTTGTGGCCGCCTATATGCTTCTGCCCGTGAGCGCCATAGGCGTTTGGGCAGTGTTTGAACTCCTCCCTCCTATTTCAAAGAGGACTGAAGCTACATAACCTATATTGTTCCACTTATTTAAGGGCAGTAATGATGGTCCGAACTTCGTCAACTCTCCTGCCCTAGGAAACTTATGGTCAAATGACCCCTAAACGGTGTCATTTATTTTGTTATAGGAAACCCATCCTCTCCCGTTGGCCGCTCCTCGGCTTTACGCATATTAGTTATGAAATTCGTTTCGAAGGACATAGCCAAAGCTTGTATCATCTCCTTTGAAATACCGCATGCTACTGCCGCCTCAATTAGTGAACGGATACGAATATCCTGCATCTCAGCGGCAATGTCCCAGCGACCTTTATCGTCTCTGTAGTCTGAAAAATTTTCTATACCCATACGACGAGCTCAGTATCGATTTGGTGCGTTAGCAACACTATCCAAACGATACGTTTCTCCTTTATTCAACATTTCTATAACGGTAGCGGTCATTGGAAAATGATTTGTCTGCTCTTTGAGTTCCACTAAACTCATCCACTTATTTATTCCACCATACCAAGTATTGGAAAGACTTCCCTGTACATTCGCCACGGTTATGAGATGAAACAATTTATCCTCCAACAACTGTTCGGTATCCTCTGATATGTCAAGTTGTCTGAAGAATGCTTTGACTTCACAGGTCCCTTGTAACCCGGTCTGTTTCAATAGTTCACGGGCTGCTGTTATCTCTGGCCTTTCACCCCATTGCACCGGGCCGCTGAGTAATCCCCAATAACCCCAAAACGGATGGCGGAGTCTTTTTTGAAAGAGGTATCGCTTTGTCCCGTCGTTGTCGATTTTTGAAGTGATTATCATTACCGATAACTTCGGTTGTTTTTGTAATGTGCGGCTTTCTCTATCGAGGTTATTGGCAAATTCTTTGCCTGTCGCTGTAAGTTGGTACGCGCCCTCATCGTCCTTTTTGATGAACCCGCTCTTTATCAATTTCCTTAGGTGGAATTTGAAGCTATCGCTATCCATACCTGTTGGGTGCATCAAATCACTGTACCGGGCGGATTCGGCGCGCCGGATGGTACGGAGTACAGATACCTGTGCTTTATGTAATGTTTGTATGTCCATAGCTAATGAAAA
>DATHYB010000147.1:0-5865 GCA_035459365.1 Candidatus Limnocylindrales bacterium | reverse complement strand
CGTTTGGTTCGGCTGCCCAGCCGCGGATAACCGTTACATTGTTCTCAAGCGCACAATAATCAATGACACCGTATGGATTGATAGTAGCGGCCGATCCGGAACCCCAAACTGTCAGACCGGCAGCAACTGTCGCGGTTGTTGCGGCCAGCATAGTAGCAAGCCGATAAGTTTGCAAGTGTTTCGCAAGGCGTGAGCGATGGGGCATAAGTAATCGGTTCGATTGTTTATATAGGTTCTTACAACAGAGTATACGCTAAAGCTTACCTAGATAGAAGCAATCCCTCTTGCTAAATGACGACTGTGAAAGGCCCACAAAGTCTTTGTGTTCTATATAGGATGATGGCATAGTAATGCATGATGCATACTCCTGAATCTCGTCCTGGCTATGAATGTGCTTCCGAAGAGCAACTGCGGTCTGTCCATACAAAGACCCGTGATTGGCTTCTACCCAGAGGTGAACGAGTTATAGATGGGAATCTCATACAGAAGATAGTAGAAATTCCGTACGAAGATGTGCAGGATTTAGCACCGGATGCTGCCAGGGTACTAGAGATCGGCGGTCCGCTTACCTTGACCTACGATTTTCCTAGATTAGAGGTAACTCCGCGTTCTAACAGCTTTGTTGCGCCGGGTGATGAGGAGATCGATTTACTCTTTTACCCGGCGCAAACACAGTACGATATAGCAAAGGGGCGAGAATCAATACTGGAGAGCGAAACACTTTTTATTGAAGAAGCGGAAGCGGGTATACAAACACATCGGCTTCAGGAGTTGAAGCCAGATCTTGAAGTGCCGGTATTGCCTGATCCACTGGAAGTGCAATATAGCGCCCAGGATAATGTACTGCAGGAACAGGAAGAGGCGATGCAGCACTTGTCCGTTGATGAAACCAATGCTCTCGAGCAGATCATTGATCAATTGACTCGGCGCGGCTAGGGTATTTAGAGTGATGCAGGATTGTGCTAGACGAAGTGGGCTATGGCTGTTATACTAGCTTCACAATAAATTAAGCAGTTTGGGAACAAATCCTCCCGCATATCTTCTCTCCGAAGCTACGCAGGGCACCCAAACGAAGAGAAAGGACAAACGCACATGCCTACAGTTGATGTAGACATTAAGAAGCTTTTAGAAGCTGGTGCCCATTTCGGCCACCAAACCAGCCGCTGGCACCCTAAAATGGCGCCGTACATCCACAGTAAGCGCGGCACTATTCATATTATTGACCTTGCTCGTACTGTTGACGGCCTGGAAACAGCCCTCGACGTTATCAGCCGCAAGGTGAGCGAAGGTAAGCAAATCCTGTTTGTCGGTACAAAGCGCCAGAGCAAGGACATTGTCCTCAAGCTCGCCGAAGACACCAAACAGCCATTTGTCGTCAACCGCTGGCTCGGCGGCATGCTGACTAACTGGCCAACCGTTTCGACGCAGATTAAGCGTCTCAAAGACCTGGAAGCCAAGATGGAATCAGGCGAGCTGCAGTCCAAGTACAGCAAGCTCGAAGTCCAGCGCTTCCAAGAAGAAATCGACGCCAAAAACACTATTTATGGCGGCATCAAGAACATGGCTCAGCGTCCTGGTGCGATGTTTGTGTTCGACATGGTCCAAGAAGTCAACGCCGTCCGCGAGGCCCGCAAGCTCGGCGTGCCGATTATTGCCCTTGTCGACTCAAATGCTGACCCAACACTGGCCGATTTCCCAATTCCTTGCAACGATGACGCTATCAAGACGATCGAACTGGTAGCAGACTACATCCGCCAGGCAATTGAAGCCGGACAAGCAAAGCGCGAGAAGACGGCTGAGCCGGCTGAAAAAAGCGCCTAATTTCCTCATTTTATATCTGTAATATCTTAGATACTAAGGGAGCTAATTCAATGGGAGAATCAGATAGTTGTAGGGTTGAAACATGGCCTATTTTGAATGCCATCCGCTTGCGAAGGGTTGCGCAAACGATTGGTATGGATTCTCTCGTAGAGATAGGCGAACCACGATTGGCAGAAAGTGATTTATCGAACACATCAACTATCGAACGATGCGTTGATGTTGAGATTGGTGGTACGCCAGAACAGCAGCGACATCTCGAACTTGAATTGGTAGATGATATAGCACAAGAATTTGGATATACAATAAAAAGATCTTAGTAACCAGGAGTACATGATGGCAGTAGACATTGCAGAAGTAAAAAGACTCAAAGACCTGACTGGTGTCGGGCTGACTGACGCCAAGGCGGCCCTCGACGAAGCCGGCGGCGACTTTGACAAGGCCCTCGAGGCTATGCGCAAGAAGGGTCTGACGAAGGCTGAAAAGCGCGGCGAACGTGAAGCCCGTGCCGGCGTGATCGGTACCTACAACCACGACAACCGCATTGCGGTCCTTGTAGAGGTCAACTGTGAAACTGACTTCGTTGCACGCAACGAGATCTTCACGAACCTCGTCAAAGACGTTGCTATGCACGTTGCCGCAAGTGCGCCGTTGTACGTTAGTGCCGACGAAATCCTAGTCGCTGACCGTGAAAAGATAGAAGCTGAGTTTACTGAAAAAGCTAAGGCTGAAGGCAAGCCAGACAACATGGTTGCCCAGATTGTCGAAGGCCAAATCAAGAAGTATTTTGCAGAGCGCTGCTTGCTTGACCAGCCGTTCATCAAAAACCCGGACCAAACCATTGGTCAGTACGTGCAGGAGCACAACGCCCGCCTCGGCGAGAACATCGTTGTCCGCCGCTTTGCCCGCATGGCACTCGGTGAAGTCGCCTAGAACCCTATAGTGCGATTCAAAAAAGGGGCGTCTCGTGCGCCTCTTTTTCTATGACCACATAGATTTTTACTGATATGAAAACATATGGTATTGTTGGGCTATGAAAGCCGAACGAGTTGTAGCGGGAGTGGTTGGTGTGAGCCTATTGCTCGGTGGCTACGCCTTATCAGAGCTGGAGAAACCAGGGACGCCTATAGAAGCTATAGATCCCTCGGTGCTTCCCGATGAACTTCCTCCTGCTGTTGAAGAAACTCAACCTCGTGCGATGACTATTGCCCGCAGGCGGCTCGACGGGCAAAACAAGAATACTGAGCTTGAATATGGCTCAGCTGTTGCTCTCACAAGCACTATTGGTATTACTGCTGGCCATGTATTATTCAGAAATCAGCCGACTAAGTTAGGCTCATTTGAAATTCCATTCACAGAAGAGGCTGTACCAATTGCTGATAAGTGTGAATCTATACGGGTATCGAGCACTACCAAAACTCCCAAGCTTGGCTGGACGTTGGAGCGTGCGCGAATCAACATTTACGGGAAATCAACTCCTGTGATGCGTTATGCTGGTGAAGCTAATCTTGAGGACGAAGAAACGGATCTTGCTCTTTTTACGTTGTCGAAACCGCTTGATCTAGATCTCAAAAGAATGCCGATTCGAAAAAGTCGTGTCCGGCGGGGAGAGTCCCTCTTCTTTTTCAATTATCAACCAGATGAGGGAGGTGGAAGGCGTATGCCCGACCAATCATATATATCTGCAACTGGCGAGCGCGGCAAATATTCATCCCCCGCTATATACGGAGGAATTGCGCTTGGATATACAGAAGGCGAACGCCTGGGGGTTGCTACAAGCTTTAGGTCGTATGGCCATACAAACGAAACATCTGTCCGGAGGGGAGCCAGCGGAGGGCAGATAGTAGATGCCGAGGGACGGCTTGTCGGGGTGACGTCTATGTACTACGAGGCAGATCTACCTGTTGTGTCAAAAGTCCAAGGATCACATCCAGCCTCTGCTAAAAGCACTGAAACACAACGTGCAACAATTGCCGTTGTACAGACAGTTAGTGAGAAGCATATTGAAGAACTGGGCGAGCAGATGGCCGATGCGCCAATTTGTACGGCTGTGGGCAGTATAAATTAGTCGATTCCCAGGCAATTTAGAGTAGCTTATAATAATTCTATTAAAGTTCAGGAGTATCTATGGGTCCACAGCAAATCATTGATGATGCAAAAACCAAATTCCAAGCCGCCAATGAACGGTTTCAGACGGGGCTCAAGAGCCTGCGAACCGGGCGGGCGAGTGCCAGTATGCTGGACGGAGTGATGGTTGAAGCATATGGCACGCAGATGCCGCTCATTCAGGTCGCCACCATTACCGCTCCTGAAGCACAGCTTATCCAAGTTTCACCGTTTGACCCTTCAACGGTGCAGGCAATTGCTGCAGCGATCCGCAACAACCCGAACCTAGGCATGAACCCGAGTGACGACGGCCGGGTCGTGCGCATCCCTGTGCCACCACTAACCGAAGAGCGCCGCCGCGACATCGTCAAGCAAGTCGGCCAGAAGCAGGAAGACTGCATGGTACAGCTCCGCGGCGTCCGGCATGATGCGCTTGCCGCCATCGACAAAATGAAAAAGGCCAAAGAAATTGGTGAAGACGATGCCAAGCGCCTTGAGAAGCAGGTCGACGACGCGATGGCCGCTGCCCGTGCCCAGGCTGAAGCTGCTTCCAAGGCCAAAGAAGCCGAAGTCATGACTGTGTAAACATTCCTCGTGAACGCCTGTAGACCAGCCTTCGGACAGGGACTACCATATGAGAATAAGCTGATGACGAGCAATAATCGTCATAGCAAAAAGCTTCTGAATCCCTATAATAGACTGCATATGACACAGATGAGTGCGCCTGCAGTCGATAATTGGAACCGCAACCAGCAAGAAATCGTCGGCACCATGAAAAAATAGTGGCAAACGGGACAAGACTATAAGAAATGTTTGAAACATACAGTCAACGGACACGGAGGTTTGGAACGTAATGCTACTACTTATAATCGGACTTATTTTGTTTGTCGGCCTGGTGGTCATCCACGAGTTTGGCCACTTTATTATGGCGCGGCGCAATGGAGTCGTGGTCGAGGAGTTCGGTATCGGCTTTCCGCCAAAGGTCTGGAGCCGCAAAACGAAGGGCGGCTGGCTGTTTAGTATAAACTTGCTGCCGCTGGGTGGCTTCGTCCGCATGAAGGGTGAAACTGATTCTGACACAGAGGAGGGAACCTTCGGGGCTGCGAGCTTGGCTGCCAAGACCAAGATCATGGCAGCCGGCGTGGTGATGAACCTGATCACGGCAATCATTATGCTGACTGGGCTGGCCTGGCTTGGTATGCCGCAACTCATCCCAAATCAGTTTACAGTCAAGAGTGATACTAAAGTTATTCAGCAGCAGGTCCTTGCCGGCCGTGTCGACAAAGACTCCCCGGCTTCGAAGGCTGGTCTACAGTCGTCCGACCAGATTATTTCGATTGGCGCACCGGGCAAGGAAACTCCCATTAAAACAGAAGCCGACCTTCCTAAGGTTACCAAACAGCTCGCTGGGCAAAAAGTAGCCATGACCTATGTCCAAGACGGCCAAACCAAACGCGGAACGGCACAGCTCCTGTCTGAGCAGCAGGTTGCTGCCAGCAAAAAGACTGATAATCCGAAAGGCTATCTAGGCGTTGTGCCAACAGAATATAGCCTGCAGCGCTCAACTTGGTCAGCGCCGCTTGTCGCGCTTGGCCTCACCAAGCAGTTTACTATACTGACGTTCCAAGGGCTGGGCAAGGCACTCACCGGCGTCGGCAGTATCATCGCCGGGGCAGTTACGGGCAACTCGGACGCCCGCCGCGAGGGACAAACCAAAGCTTCCGAACAAGTATCCGGGCCAGTTGGCATCTTTGCGGTGCTCAAGAACGGCAGTTTCCTCGGCTATCAGTTCATGTTGCTTGTTATTGCTATCATTTCGCTTACCCTGGCAATCATGAACTTTCTGCCGATCCCCGCGCTGGACGGCGGCCGGCTCTGGCTGACGCTGGCGACTCGTGGCTTGGGCTATCCTATCTCACAAGAAAAAGAAGAACTGATTAA
>DATHYB010000146.1:0-2497 GCA_035459365.1 Candidatus Limnocylindrales bacterium | reverse complement strand
GCCAGGTGATACTCTGCACTTACATGATCAAGGCCGATATAGTCTGCAAGCCGGATTAACAGGCTACGTCTGCTACATGTCTGAATGATTTAAGCTCCGGCATAGACACGAGTTTTGTCATGTTCCATCTACTGCATCTATGGTAACCTAGCAGCGACAAGTACTATACTAGACTGCTATTTTCGAGATTTCGAGATTTATTGAACAACAGGATCATTGACAGGATCTGTAGATGGAGCGGGTTCTTGAGGAGGCAGTGGTGCTGCCTCGGCTGGAGGCTCTGTTTGCGATCCTCCTTCAGAACTAGGAAGATCTGGATCGGCTGGCATTGGTTCCTTAACGGGCTCTTCAGGCAGAATCGGAGTAGAGACGGCAGGAGCATTGTCTATCGCTGCGGGTGGCGGAGATAATGAGGGTGTTCTGGACTGAATAACTGGAGTTGCACGGCGCGGTGCAGCAACCGGCTCATTCCGAACATCCGACGACTCGACAGAAGTGTTCGAAGGAACTGCTTGGGAAGGTTCAACTTGGACTACTTCTGACGTTTCAGGTACGGTAACTGCCGGTATGGAGTCCGACTTTTTGGATGGCGCTGGATTCGGTTCTGGGGTGGCCCGTGACATCGTAGCGGCAAATACGGTCATCCCTGCCCCAGCCATGACAATGACAGCAATAGCGGCGCTCACCATGACACGCGTGCGCTTTTTGCTCCGGACCACTGGCTGCACAACCAGCGTTGCGAGCGGCTCAAGAATAAACTTTTTGCCATCACGGGCGTACTGCTTGCCCGCTACTTTGTACGTCTCACCAACGGCGAGCGCTTTTGCCATACGCATATCACGGGTCAACGAAAGGTGCATACCGCCAGCCGTTTTGAATAACAACTGGATATACTTTTGACCTGGCTTATAGTGCCGTCCAATAAGTACACCCGTGATATTGACAGAGCCAGTCGCTACAGATTGCATACGTATACCTCTCCCCGCTTTCTAAGACAATCATACATGTAGCTTGTGCTTATGTTCAATCTTGATTATGTACGGATCCATGGCATCCCACATCTGCTGCTTTCCGCTATTAATGTATGCGCACACTGACTAGCTATGCCGGAGACGCTTTGGCTTGACCGAAGCTTTCATAAGCTTCAGGTACTCCCGGCGCTCACCAAGCCAGAAGCTGGCGAGCATAATCAGAATAACTGCGTACGTCGGCCAGGCATAGCTGAGCCACCCAAAGCGCTGGCCACCTGTTGGAGCAGCATCATCCGGCCCGAGTATGCTCCCGCTTATCGCCGGATCACTGGGCTCTCGTATCAATGCTACAAGCTGCAGTGAAGCCGTCCGCCGGCTACTATCAGAATCAGCTACCCTAACTGGATAATATCCGCGCTCTTTGTACTGATGCTGGATGGTGAGTTCAAGACCGTTCGTCACAATGCGCTCAGGCTTGCTTCCATCACCCCAATCAATAGTTGTCGAGTATGGCCCCGTACTGCCTTGCCTCTCGAGCTTCCAACTAAATGTTTCCGTTATCTTTGTACGATTGAATCGATACTCACTCGTAAGTACATAGGGCGGCAGTTGCCCGGTGGCCGCTTCGACCGAACCAGCCGGTGGTGCGTATGCAGCCACAATCGCAGGTGTTACCGGTCCGGCTGCATCAGTAATGTTGTAAGCCTGCGCTTGCAAAATGTTCTTGCCTGCGTTAAGGTCGGTCAGAATTCGAAAAGCACCTGCTTCACAGATAACCACGCCACTAAAAGCACCATTTCTGAAAAGTTTTATATATGCCTCATCCGGACAAGTTCCGCTAACCGTCAGCTGCTTGGATGAAAGAGAAGTATCGCCTGCCGGATTGGTGATAATAGCACCGATACTGAGGGGCTGCGCCCCAACGACAGCGCGAACGGAGTAATCAACTGCCGCTACTTGGTAGGTGAGCGCCGCCAGGAAGATGCCAAACAGTAGCGCGCCGAAGGCAGCCGTCGGATGGAGGAGCATGCGCTGAACAAAAGTTCGTTTATCACGAATGGCCCGTTTGACGGCATGATGACGACCTGGACGATGATTTATAACCCTGTGCTTGGTAGTAGCATGAGGCTGCCGTTTGGACCGGCTTAGCTTGGATATGTGGCTCATATTTGTTTTGAAATTACTACCTTTATGGTAGCACAGAAATATGCAGAAGAAGGACAGGCGTAATGAGGCAATAAAACAAGTGGGTAGTAGCAAATAGCCCGCTACAGCCACAGTGTTTTATCCGAGCCGCAAGGTCTCGCAGTCCGTCTTCTTGGAGATCTAGCTACTAGCGGCCCATCGGACGTTCGGGACAGCTGCGCACATGACTCGTGCTGTTGCAGTTACGGCAGGTCCTCTGCGACAACCCTCCGAAGATGGATCCGCCGGCTCGGCCGCCACACGACGAGCAGCATCCGGTGCAGCCTTTCTTGCCACTGTTCTTGCCTCCTGGCACTTGGTACTCACCTCCCCTCAAAGGA
>DATHYB010000145.1:0-4934 GCA_035459365.1 Candidatus Limnocylindrales bacterium | reverse complement strand
CGAGTCCGAGTTCACGGCCACGAAACACCGCACTGAGGCCAAGAGCGACAATGATAAAGTCTATGATGTTCATACGTGCCTAGATCCTGTCATAGCTACCCTCAGTGTAGCAAATGTAGCTGCTAGTCGGCTGTAGGATTTCCTGGCTCCATAGCGTTGGCGCCCTTTGGATACGGTGTGAGCCCGTCACCGTCCCGACTCCAGGCCTGCTGAATATGTTCGACGACCCTCCAAGCTGCCACTACTTCGTCGCTCGTTGTGAATAGCGTATGGTCGCCGCGGGCGGCATCGACGAGTACGCGCGCGTACGCATCAGGATGGCCATGAGCATCAAAGGCGTATTGGTAATCAAAGTCCATGGTCACTGGCTCGAGCGCCCCAGAGTAGCCCGGCTTCTTGGCGAGGAGCGTCAAGCTGATCCCTTCGCTTGGCTGGATCCTGAACACCAATCTGTTGCCCATGCCGGGGCCATCGCCGTCATTGTCGCGAAATTGAATGGCAACGTCAGTCCGCTTCTCGGATAATGCTTTGCCTGTCCTCAGCCGCACCGGAATATTTTGCCAGCGCTCGTTGTCAATTCTCAGCTCGATGGCAGCATACGTTTCAGTTGTGGTAGTAGGATTATTGACTTCTGTCCGGTAGCCTTCGTACTGCCCGCGAATGGTTCGGGACCGAACTTGATCAGGCGAGACTGGCTCTATGGCCTCGAGTAGCCGTAACTTCTGGGCATGGACGTCAGCACTGCTCAGGCTGTCCGGCAGGTCCATAGCGACGACCGCCAACAGCTGCAACAGATGGCTCTGAATAAAGTCGCGCAGCGCCCCGACTTCTTCGTAGAAGGTGGCCCTACCCTCGATATCAATCTTCTCGAATGCAGTGATGTCAATCGCAGTAATATGCTGATTATTCCAAACACTCGTAAAAATTGGGTTGTACATCCGAAAAGCTAGAATGTTTTGGACGGTCTCTTTGGCTAGATAATGGTCGATTCGAAACAGTTGTTCTTCTGGAAACCACTCGCTCGTCTCGCGGATGAGCTCACGAGCGGATGCCAGATCATAGCCGAACGGTTTTTCTACCAGAAGCCGGGCTGCTGCCGTACCATGTTGACAGCTTTGGTTCAATCCGTTCTGCCCCATGCCCCGGACAATTGGTGTAAACATTTGCGGAGGGATAGAAAGGTAGTATAAGCGGTTCATACAAACGCCTTGCTCGGTTTCAATGGCATCAAGCTGCCGTTTGAGCTCGGCGTACTCCGTATCGTTGACCAGACTCATATGGTGCATGCGCAGCGCACTCCGAATTTTGCGAATACCCTCCGGGTCACACACTTTATCAATTTCGTTGACACAGAGCTCAACCTTCTCGAGCAATTGGTCGGCGCTGACATCACGCCTACTGATGCCGACTATGACGGTTCGCTCGTCGAGCAATCCGTCTTTGAGCAGGTGGTACAGCGCGGGCAGGAGTTTGCGCTGCGCCAGGTCGCCAGTTATGCCGAAAATAACGATGATTGCCGGCTGTGGAATCTCGAGCTGTGTCTCAGCCATTGACCGCTACTTGCCTGCCTCTTTGTTGATGGCGTGGCCTCCGAATTTGTTTCGCATGGCGGCTAACAGTTTGGTAGCAAAATTCGTTTCACCCTGCTGGCTCCGTAATCGAACATCGAATGAAGCTTGGATGCTCGGCATTTCTATGCCTAAGTCTTTGGCTGTTTCGAGCGTCCAACGAGCTTCGCCTGATTCTGCTACATAGCCGTCAATACCTGTAAGTTCAGGATTCTCCTGCAGGGCCTCAGTCGACAATTTATTGAGGCCGGATACCACGATGCTGCCATGCTGCCAGAGTTCACCGGCTGCCCCGAGGTCCAGGCTCTCGTAGGGTCCTTCTTTGAGCATGCGGTAGCCTTCGGCTAGGCTTTCCATCATGCCGTACTCGATGGCATTGTGGACCATCTTGACGTAGTGCCCAGAGCCAGGTTCGCCGAAGTATTGGTAACCGCCGTTTGGCAGGGCTAGCGTTTGTAGGAATGGCTCAATCTGCTCATAGCCTGCCCGATCGCCGCCAACCATCATGCAGAAGCCATCCTTGAGGCCATGAATGCCACCGCTGGTGCCGATGTCGAGCAGCACGGAGCCGCGCTGACGGACGAGTTCGGCATGCTTCCTTGTCTGGCTGTAATCGGTATTTCCGCCATCGATGATAATGCTGCCTTCAGGAATGAGGTCGAGCCAGACATTGAGTTCGGACTCCACGATATCGGCTGGGATCATGAGCCACAGGATGACTTGCTCACCTTCAAAGTGCTTGACGACATCTTCCTTGTGGTAGACGCCAATAGCGCCATAACTTACTGCCGTGTCGACCTTGTCGGTGCTGCGGTTCTGGGCGATTGTCGTGTGACCAGCGGCTGCTAATTTTTGGACAATCTGCATGCCCATCCGGCCGAGGCCGGCTACTGCAATTTTGGTCATACGTCTTCTCCTATCTGGTCGTTATAAACAAAAGATTCGGGTAGTTGTTTCAGGATTTGCGCTGGTTGCTCTACGAGTGGCAGCTCGCGCTCTAAGTTCTCGAGCGCTTCCCGTTTGGCGTCGCCGAAGGCATAGACATAAGCGGCGTCGACATGCTGGATCGCTTCAGGAGTCATGGTGATGCGCGTAAAACTTTCCGTCTGGTAGCCAGCTGCGAGCTCTGTGCTATCTACGGCTGGGGAACCTGGCAAAATACCGGCAATGTGTCCGTCCGGTCCCATCCCAAACTGGCCAATGACTACGTCATTTTCGACAAAGGCTGCCGCGAGGGCATCGGCGTAATGTTCAGTAGTCTCTTCAAGCGTCAAGTCTCCAGTAAGCACCGGCACCATGGTCGCCTGCTTCGGCTCAAAGCCAGCTTCATCGAGCTGACGGGTATTGGAATCTGCATGCCACACATCGCCGTAACGCTCGTCTGTCAGATAAATTGTCAAATTCTTCGTCAGTTCTTCTGGTAGACGCTTTGATATCTCTGCACTCAAAGGGATATTAGACCCTCCCGGTACGAGCCACAGGACCTTGTCCCCTGTTTCTAGCTCTTCTACTAGTCGTTGATAAAGAGGTTCCGCGCCCCCCTGTATAGATGAAAGTCGTATCAGTTGCATACACTCATACTACACCGCCCGGCTGTATTCTAAAATCTACCGGCCGCCTTTGACGTGGATGTATTTAGTGATGCAACCATCCAAAAGCAGATGGCTGAAGTAACCAGTGACTGCCGCTCCATAAAACAGCCACATTGTCGCCGTCACGCTTTGATTGAAAAGATACGGAATCAGTACGATGGGCAGCGGTACAAGCAGCATGGCAGGCTTGCTGTGTGTCCAGCCGCGGTGCTTGCCGATCACCGGAGTCATGGCGAGCAAACCTAGGTAGGCCGCCAGCACATAAAACCCGTTCAAAATCAGCAGCACGTCGACAATGAGGGCCAGGCCGATGAAAATATCCTGGCCCTTGGAGTTGGTGTCAACATCAGGAAAGAGCGCAAACAGCATTGCACAGACAAATAACCCCACGAGCAGTGTGGCATCGCCCGTCACGCCGACATACGGTGTGAAGGCTGCTAGCGGCACTGTGGTTAAAGCGGCAATGTACCCAACATTCAGTACGGCACCGCCAGCAATGTGTCCTTTGTATCCAGGCATATGGATAAGTATAAGCCATATGTGACGTCTAGTGTATGGGCCGGTCAACCAGCTGACTGCCAGTCGGCATGGTTACGCAGTAAACCAACCTTTTGAAATAACTCTTCCCTTGCCAGGGCCGGATGACAAGCGGAGGCGCGGATATTCAACAGATTTCATTACTCAACTTTGTAGTGATAATATCTGGCCTGACCCAGGCCTGTCAGCCATTCGTGAAGCATCCAACTTTCTGCTTGCCAGGCATAAAAGTTAATCGTCTTGTTCCTTCTGCATACCATCAAGAATTATTCTAGATGATTTAAGCCCGATATCCGTTGGCTGTGGAGGCAAGACAACTATTGTAGGACTGAGGCGTTCTTGACGATCTCTTTCTTCTATCTCTTTGTATAAATCCGGATTCTCAAATGTTCGTAAAATTGGTCCTTCATTGAAGCCTAACATAACAATTCTCCTTAATTTACAGTGGCAAAGTATCACATATTCAAACAATATTTGTGAATAGAGTATAACATATAGCAAAGTCATGATTTAATGTAAAAATATGAAACAACTCCGTCCTGAAGGTATAACATTTGCTGATGTTTGGCATAGCCCTGCTATGCCTTTCGACGAAACTGACTACAGACTCCTAGGTGCATTACCCGATGATGTAGATGGTTATTTGGACAATCTCGTAACCGAGCGCAATGAGACTGCATGTCGCGAACTGCAAGTCGGCGATCTTTCACCCGATACGTCAATGCTTCTTAATGATGATATTTATGCCATCATGCTGAAATATTCCATGACTAAGCATGCACGCGATACGGCTCCCGATTGCCGTACTCGGTTATTTTCTGAAACATTAGGCATTGAAGTTGGCGTCAAATCTGCTGATGCCGGCTATGCGCTTGCCGACAGTTTAATCCCGGACAAAGATTTTACAGACGACCGGTTAAGTCATCTCAGACAGCTTGAAGGCGTTGACCCTACGTCCCGCATCCCCCATGTATTAGCAAAAGAATTGCATAATGCCGGACTAGAACTACATTTTTCAAGTGAGGAAGAGCAGGCATTCGTCTCTTTGCCTGCTTCGTATGTTGCAGTGCGCCTCAAAGAAGGATTAGACCCGGCCGTACTTCCGTCTGATAAGCTGGTCGACATAGTAACCAATTACGGCAGAAACGCGACTGCCAACGCAGCCTCCTTTCATGACTCCTATACTTGGCTGGCCAACTGTTTCGGCCAGCATTTAGTAGAAGAAGCAACGGTGCAG
>DATHYB010000144.1:0-2505 GCA_035459365.1 Candidatus Limnocylindrales bacterium | reverse complement strand
CGAAGAGCTAGTTCTTTCGCTTGCGTGCGTTTACCTGCTTCTACGGCAGTTTGCAGGGCAGTAACCACCGTCTGGCTGTAGTTGAGAAGGCCTTGCTCATCAGTGTCCCGTCCTAATCGTGTGCCAGACCCAACGGTGATGCTACCAGTAATTGGATCTTCTTGGAAATGAATGAGGTCAGGATCGACGGTGTTGATTTTCAGATCCTCGGTATCGTCGAACACGAGTCCGTGCAGGGGATTACCGGCAAGGTCCGGGCGTTCCAGAGCCCGGACATAGTACTCATTGCCGCCAACGACTTCAGGGTAGAAGTAACTGGTTGCGACTGCTGGTTTGTCGTTGATAGTTGTTGGTTGTCCATTGGCAGCAAGTAACTCTTTGACGTCACGCATGAGTTTTCGTGCGGCAATTTCTTCTGGTTGAATTTGTGCAATTTGATCTGAAATACAAGCAGGCAGTTCAGTTCCGCCTCGGACTCGCTGGGCCGGGCCGCCAGGTAATTGATTTTGATTACGATTAAACATAATAGCCTCCTAAGACATAAAGAATTGATATTCTTCGCCTTAGTCTGCTACTTGCTTAGCTCTAGTCCGGAGGAGTCCGTTTCGTCTTGGGCAATGCTGTTTCGGTAGCCACCAACATCACTTTATGTGTACCTGCGGCTAGAATAGCGAGCTATTCCGTTCCCTTTATTGTAATACATTGCCGCATAATGTCAAAGCAATACGTATACTGCTTGTGTCTAAATGCTTCCGGCTCGGTACAATAGGTTTATGCTATATGGAGACAATTCTCGGGAAGATTACGTCGTCCTCAATTACCTGCACAGCCAGGTGATGAAGGATACGGGACAGCCGTGGGGACAACGTGATGTTCGGATTACCCGGGCGGCGGTGACACGGCCGTTTCGATCGGCATTTGGACAAGAAATATATAGTGATATCTATCAAAAGGCTGCCGCCTTGCTTGATGCCATCGTCAACCGCGTCGTATTCAAGGACGGAAACAAACGGACTGCACTGGTTGCTGCCGCCCTGTATCTCGGCCGGCACAACCGGGTGCTGCGCGTCGGACGCAAAGAAGGCGAGGCGTTTATGTGGTACGTAGTGCTCGAACATCCAGAAATTTCTGAAATTGCTGATTGGCTGAAGCGACATACTGCTGGGCACCAGATCCAAGCTGGCAGCGTCACGTAGTCTCAGGCATACTAGGAATATGACACGTTATCAGACGTTTTATGAGCTGCGAGACCAGCCTGAGCGGACTTTGCTTTCAGAACATGAAGTTCAACTGACCATTGAGATTGCGGAAGCGGTGAAGGCGGTTGGCGGTTTGGCTCTGGTGGTCGGGGGTTATCCGCGGGATATTGTCATGCATGAGCGGCTCGGCAAGCGGCTTGAGACAAAGGACGTTGACTTGGAAGTGTACGGCCTCCAACTCGAGCAATTGCAAAACATTATCGCGCCAATCCATCATATCAATGCAGTTGGTGCGAGTTTTGGTGTGTTGAAAGTCAGTACGTTGGATGTTTCGCTGCCACGTAAGGACAGCAAAACGGGGGCAGGGCATCGTGGTTTCGAGATTGTTGCTGACCCGACTCTGTCTCATGCTGAAGCTGCCCGGCGACGGGACTTTACCATCAATACCCTTGCACTCAATCCGCTGACGGGCGAGCTCTTTGACGAGCACCATGGCACTCAGGATATTGAGCGGCAGATGCTACGGATGGTCGATCCCGATACGTTTGGTGATGATCCGCTGCGCAGTTTGCGGGCGATGCAATTTGTCGGCCGCTTCGGATTTCATATTGATACCGAAACTTTGCAGGCGGCACAGGGACTTAATCTACGGGAACTGTCCAAGGAACGAGTGGGTGAAGAGTGGCTGAAGCTCCTCCTCAAAAGCGAGCAGCCGAGCCGTGGTCTCGCGGCAGCCCTCGAGCTAGGCGTCATTGAGCAGCTCCACCCTGAACTACTCGCCCTCGTCGACACGCCGCAGGAGCCGGAGTGGCACCCTGAGGGCAGTGTCTGGAACCATACACTGATGGCAATCGATGTTGTAGCCGATATAATCCGCCGCGAAGGCCTCGGGCGGGACGAAGCCATGACGGTCATGCTCGGGGCGCTCTGTCATGACCTTGGCAAGCCACTCACGACGGCACTGGATTCAGAAACTGGCCGAATTCGCTCGCATGAACATGCCAAAGCCGGCGTGCCGCTGGCGCATGCCTTCATGCAGACGCTGTGCGTGCCAATCAAAATTCAACAAAAAGTTGAACACATCGTCTTTGACCACATGTTCCTGCCCGAGGTCCGGCAGGCCAAAGATGCGGCCATCCGGCGTCTTGCCAAGCGGCTGGCGCCGGCTACCGTTCAAGAACTGATTTGGGTTACGGAAGCTGATTTCTGCGGCCGAACACTTGAGAACCCAGACCTGTCCCTGATACGCCTCTTTCAGAAGCGCGCTGATGAACTGGCCGTTGCCGATGCACCGCTTGAGCATCTA
>DATHYB010000143.1:0-11694 GCA_035459365.1 Candidatus Limnocylindrales bacterium | reverse complement strand
CTGCTTCAGATATCCTAAAAGTACTAGAGACTATTGACGATATCCTAGGCCTGAGGCTTGTAACTCAAACTCCGGATATATCAGACGAGCAGAAAGCGCTTATCGGCGCCCGCATAGCAGCACGAACTGCCAAGGAGTGGGCTGAATCAGACCGGCTGCGGGACATGCTGGCTGATCAAGGTATCGCGCTTCGAGATTTGCCACACGGCGCTATTTGGCACCGGCTTTAGCAGCGGCTGCTTGTACTCTTGGCTTGTCCCCGATGTAGTGATTGTTTTTGAGGTAGTCGAGTATGAATATACGAATGCAACCAGCCAATGGGATGGCGAACAAACCACCAAAGAGACCACCGAAGCTAACACCAATTACCACGCTTACAAAAACCAGGAGAGGGGACATATTGGTAGAGTTGGCTTGGATGCGTGGCTGCACCACATAATTCTCAATTTGTTGATACAGAATATAGTAGGCAAGGATACTGATGGCCGCGAGCGGCGAAGTGGCGACCGCTACCAAGGTTACGATAGCAGCTCCGATGAAGTGTCCGACCATAGGGATAAGCCCACAGATAAAGACAACAACAACCATAGCTATGGGATAGTCAATCTGTAACACAAGGAGTGGTATGGCCATCGCCGCAGCTGCAATCGCCGCTAGCGTTACTTGACCGTTTACATAGCCCTTCACGACTCGGTACATCTCTGGTGCCAACCTATCAGCGTCAGCTCGTCGCTTCGGTGATAGTAGTTCACGGGCGAAGGCTATGATACGAGGCCCTTCGATGAGCATCATAAACGTCAGGGCGAGTACGGTCACAATTGAAAATACACTACTGCCAATCCTGCTCGCACTTGCCAGGAGGCTGCCACCAGCATTCTCAAGGCGACGGCCAAGCTGATCAGAGAAACTATCGAGCTGACCTTCCAGATGATACCGCCTGATCATGCTGCCAAGCTGACTTTCATCATCACGCGCATCTTCGATAAGCCCTGGCGCCGTATTTATGAAACTCTCTGTTTGCTTGATGAGCGGCGGCACCATACTAGCTATAAAAGCACCAAGGATCAATAAGATCATAAAATATGACAGGGCTGTTGCAATCGCACGCTTGCCGCGCATTTTACCGGGCAGGTTTCGGGCAATATAATGGACTGGGCCGTTCAGCGCTAATGCCAGAAAAAATGCAGTAAACACTAAAATGAGCGCGCTTCGCGCTTGTTGCAGTGCGGCAAGGAATAGCATTGTTGCTACGACAAGACCGAGGATACGGAGCACTGTTCGGTTGCTCACAGTTACTTCGACCTCACTGGTCGAAGTATTTTTAAGTAGCTTAAACATACGCTTATTATCGCACAGGCTCTGTCCGCTGCAATGCTTCTTTATAGATATCTTCAAGTTGCCTTCCGACTACTGCAACGTTGTATTGCTGCACATGTGTCCGTTGCCATGAGACTGCTTGAGCTCTCGCATTTGCATCTGAGAGATACAAATGGAGTCGTGTAGCCAGCGCTTCCGCGTCTCCCACAGGCACGAGGAGTTCTGGATAGTGTCCGAGAACCGACGCATATCCTTCATTGTCCGCGCCTATCACGACCGGGTGCCCGGCAGCCATCGCTTCAATCAGTACGATGCCGAAGCTCTCGCCGCCCAGACTTGGAAAGACAGCGAGATCGGCTGTTTTCATGTAACATGCTTTATCGGCTTCACTGACGAAACCCACGAACTCTACAATATCTTCAAACCGGTTGCTCACGACAAACTGCTTGAGTGATGCTTCGAGCGGTCCTTTTCCGCAGATTTGAACCTTGAATGGAGGTGCAGCAGGACGCTGGTTCAGCAGCCGGACAGCTTCTAGCAGCACCGCGCAGCCTTTTCGAGGCACTAACCGGCCAACAAATAAAATTGTCGGAATGCCAGCCTTAGGCTCGAACGGCACGGCAGACCGGTAGCGCTCTGCGTCAACAACATTCGGTACAACCTGGCTTTCGATACCGTAAGCACTCCGAGCAAAGGACGCAGCCGCCGGGCTGACACTCACTATCGCCCTGAAGCGGGAAAGTGACCCTCTGAGCCAGAGGCCAAGGGCTTTATTAGCTGCAGTTACAAGATGAGAATGCGGCGCGATATGGAACGTACCTACAATTGCAGTCTGCGCTGGAGCTGCCTCAAGAATTCGTCCGGCGAGCAAGGGGCTGAATGGCATCTGCACGTGCAGGACGTCGAAATGCTCAGCCTCAAGCAGATCTCGGATTTGACTACGCCGCGCGAGCAGTGGCATTGACATCCGGTTGCCGTTGAAGCGGACATGCATGTTTCGGCTCAGGCTATGAACGTTTGGAATATCTGTTCTTTCAGTCGCTCCTACCAAATAATGAACACTATGACCCTGGTTTGTCAGCCAACCTCCTAGTGTCAAGACATACTGTTGAACCCCGTCCGCGGTATCCAGCGTATCGTCGAGTACGAAGCCTATTTTCATTCGTCAATTACATCGAGTAAGGGGGCATACCGCTTGTGCGCCGTCTCATATACCTCTAAATACTGGTCAACAATGCGCGTATAGCTGAACTGCTTGACGTAGTCTTTGGCCCATTTGCGCCACAACTTTCTCAGATTTTCGTCGTGCAGCATGACGTCGAGCCGACGGGCGAACTCTTCGGAATCTTTCGGGTTTACGAGCGACAATGAACCAAGCTCCTGCAGTACCGATGCATAGCCGGGATTATTACCGGCAACAGTGACGAGGCCGCAGGCCATGGCCTCAAGCAGCACAATCCCAAAACTTTCACCGTACAAAGCAGGCGCACAAAACAGATCAGCTCGGCCGAGCAGTTCGAGCTTTTCTTCTTCAGTGACATAGCCCGTGAAAGTAATGTTGGTGATCCCTATTTCTTCGGCATAATTCTCCAGTTTGCCGCGGTCTGGTCCATCGCCGGCAATCACCAGCTCAACGTTCTCGTCACGCTCCTCGAGCAACCGGTAGGCTTCAAGCAGGCAGGCAACTCCTTTCCGGCGCTCAAGCCGGCCGATGTAGAGGAGCATCTTGGGTGCTTCCTGAGGTTCAGTTTCGTGCTTGACCGATTTGTAAACTGATAGATCAATACCATTAGGGATGATTGTCACCGGGTCGTCCGTCAAGGAACAGACGTATTCGGCAGCCGCTTCGGATACGGCCGTCAATTCATCGAGGTGCCTCAGCACAGCTTTTGTATACGGCGTCACGACCCTGACGACCGTGCGGCTCATCATAGTTTCCGGCAATTTAGCATGGAATGTGGCTATATTGATACATTTTGAACGGCTGAGAATTTGCCGGCTCAGCATTGGCACCCATGGCTCGTGAAAATGCAGAATGTCAAAATCTTCTTCTTCCAGCATCTGATCAATACCATAGGTATCTGCCGTTACAGAAAACTGCGAAGTCGTATGCAGGGGCGACTTGAAGTCCGCCGCTGATCCCACGAAGATGATGTCGTCCTGGCGGTGATGGGCTTCAATATCACGAGGCTCAGGCGTCAAGATCTTTGCCGTATGCCCGCGCTTCGTAAGCTCCTGTTGCATGGCACGGACGATTTCTTGGACACCACCGCCTTTAGCGATGTTGTACGGACATACAAGGCCGATTTTCATTATTTCCAGTATACCATACCGCCGGTCGCTACGAGCCGGCAAGCACTTTACGCAGCTTGACAGGCAGCAGCGGTTCGGCCATTTTAGCGTCGGCAATTACACTTGGAGCATGGGAGGTCATTTTGGTCTCGACTTCATAAAAGTCAGTATATATACAGCGCATATGCTGCTCTACGACTGTATTATCAAAATAATGGTCATGCTGAGTACTGACATGCCATACCGGCAGGTTTACCTGTTTGGTCGTGTTATCTAATGTCAAAAAGGCAACTGAGGTGTGCATATGCGTCTGGACGTCATTCTTTTGCCAAAGTTCTACCTCAACGTCCATGAGCCGCCCGAAGTCATCTTTACTGACCGCAGCCGCAAATTTCTTTTTTGCATTATGAGTACGAGCATACACAGCCCGCAGCACGTACCTGTTCAGCGCTACGTAGCGAAAGAGGGTAGCGGGTATTTTGTAGGACAAGATTGTTGAAGCCGAACGGTAAAACCAGTAGCGGTTCTTGGAAAAGGTAAAATCATCGTGATGGGCAAAGCCGACTATGCTTACGAGCAGATCGACTTTGGCTGCCAGTTCTGGATATTTCTGAAGCATCCGGGTAACCACCACAAAGCCAAAGCTCATGCCAGCGATTGTCACGCGTTTGCGTTTGTAGCGCCATTTGATAAAAGCAGCCAGATAATCGGCTAGATTATCGACCGTGGGCTGCTGCCCAACCTTATAAAAACTGCCCATACCACCGAACCCGGGCAGGTCGGGCATTGTCACCGAACCATACCGGTTTAGGACCTCAACCAAACCCCACCAGCGTTCTAGGGTCGAGTGGTGGCCATAGACAAACAGGATCTCACGTTTATGCTCATTCCGTGACGGCATATGAAGCATTCGGCCCGAGAGACCATCAATAGTCAGGGGCACGATATAATCTGCCGGATTGTGGGACGTCTGTTTCATGGAGTTATAGAGAACTGTACCGGATTTGACGTCCTCAAACAAGCATAGGCGAGCAAGACAAGCAGCATTATTTTGAGCTATACTGAAATGAATGGGGCGCAAATATATCCTGATTCTCGTCATCGCATTTTTTACCGGATTCGGCGGATCATATATTATGCAATCCAGAGCTCAGCCCGCTTCAAAACAAGCAAATCAAGAACCAACACCTGCGACACCAGCACAAACGCAAACACCACCAAGTTTCAATAAGCAGCAGTACCCTCTAGAGCCTGGCTCAAGTCTATGGGCCATCGTCAACAAACGACGTCCTTTTAGTCCAAAGACCTATCAGCCAAGCGGCCTTGCCGTGGCTTCCGTCCAGTATCGGGCAGGGATAGGCCCTCAGGAGAATCAGCTTCGGCCGGAAGCAGCCGAAGCACTCCAAAAGCTGTTTGCCGCCGCCAAAAAAGAAAGTATCACACTCAATTTTCAAAGCGGGTACCGGTCGCATGCCTTTCAGGAAGCGCTGTATAACCGCTACGTCCGCGAACTGGGTCAAGCGGCAGCTGATATAGAAAGCGCCCGGCCCGGCCATAGTGAACACCAAACTGGACTAGCCGTAGACGTCGGCGGTGCCTCAAAGTCGTCGTGCAATATAGAAGCTTGCTTCGCAGACACGCCCGAAGGACAATGGCTAGCCAAACACGCACATAAGTACGGTTTTATAATCCGCTATCCAGAAGGCACAACCGAAACCACCGGGTATATATATGAACCTTGGCACCTCCGATTTGTTGGCAGAGAACTCGCCAGCGAGATGCAGCGTCAAAAGGTTGACACCATGGAGGCGTTTTTCGAGCTACCGGCCGCGCCTGATTACCCCTAGTAAAAGCCGACAGTTTTCAGTATAATCGGACACTGTTAACCCTTTTATAAAAGGTTTACTGCAGTTGATGGGATGTCGCCAAGTGGTAAGGCACCAGGTTTTGGTCCTGGCATTCGGGGGTTCGAATCCCTCCATCCCAGCCACATAAAAAACGTCAGGCGCAAATGCGTTTGGCGTTTTTTATATAGATGACATGAACGGGATTCGAACGACCGTGCCAGTGGCACGGGCCGCCCTTGCCCTGATAGGGTCGAGCTTTAGCTCGAGGTCGAACCCATCCACCTCAGCCATGCATAAACACTATATGATATAGTGTCGGCATAAAGTACACGCACAACGATCAAGTGTCATATGCACGGCTCGCGCTAATGTTATACAACATCAAAATCGACGATATAGCAGCGCTGCAGAGCACCTATCAATTTGGTCTTTTGATTCTAGAGTACGCTGATGATAATAACGGAATGATATACGATATCAATGAATATATTTATGAACGGATACGCATGTTGAAAGGTGATGCAAGAGCAGTTTCTGACAAGACGCTCAGGACAAAAATCATGGAAGAGATTGAATCACATTATCATAATTAATCTAGATTGATACCACCATTATTCAAGGCAGCAAGACTTGCGAAATACGTCCACGACAGTAGACTATCTATACTACAGAGTCTCTATCTAAGTCACTATCAAATTTACAGTTCACGTCCGCTATGTCTTCGGCTTTTCAGGCCCCTATATCCCTTCTTCAACAACGGTGCTAATGCTATGAATTTCGCTATTTTTCCCATAAACTTCTCCTAGTTAGTACTTTGAGCATAATCTATGTATAACTAACAGTCAGTAAAAAAGTCAGTCTAATCGGATCCCCCTGTCCCAGCCTAGCATGAGCACTATATACAGAGCTTATTTCTATATAATTTGAGTGATTGAAGGAATTATTGATTCCGCTAATTTTTCCATGACTAATCCTGGACATTAATCCAATGTTTTTGATCCGTTAAGTACGAATCCACCTCGGTAAGAATCGGCATAAGTGATAGCTTTTTAGATGAGAGATTATTTACTAGCTGAATACAAGAAGAATATTTGATGGAAAACTTTATAGACAAGAATTTATTATTTATTTAATCTGTTATCACAATATTTAGGAGAATCTTGTCTATGAGCTCTACGAACGATATCGCTGTCCCCTCTGCGGATTTAGTTATAAGCTCAATGACTCATCAGGCCAGCGATAATGAATATACAGTCTTTTACAATACTGGAGAGTGAAGTAGTTAAGCTATCACTGTTTGAATACTTAAAGTGTAGGAGGTTACCATGGCAGGAAAGCTAGAAGGAAAAGTTGCCTTAATTACCGGTTCAGACTCAGGCATAGGTCAAGGAACGGCTATCAAATTTGCCGAGGAGGGTGCGAATGTAGTAGTGACCTGGCACACCGACGAAGAAGGAGCGAAAAAAACCAGAGAACAAGTAAAGGCCGCCGACCAAAAACGAACCCTCCTTCAATCCGAACGAGTCAGAATACCTGTGGCGCGGCCCTACCTGGGTTCTATATAACTGGTTTATTTACCAATGCTTGTTTTATAAAGACTTCAATGATGAGGCTGAAAAGCTTAGAGAATCTATTAGGGCACTCATTAACAAAAGCGGTTTGAGAGAATACTATAATCCAATCACAGGAGAGGGATATGGGGCTGAACACTTCACGTGGTCGGGCGTCGTAGTAGATATACTCAACCTTACTCAAGACCCGTCTAATTAAATAGGAGGAATGATCATGAAAAGACTAGAAGGTAAAAATGTCTTGATAACTGGTGCTAGCTCAGGAATTGGTGAAGCGACGGCCATCAAGTTTGGTAAAGAAGGCGCTAACGTTGCTATAAACTACTACGGCTCAAAAGAGGATGCTGAGGACGTGGCAAAGAGCCTCAAAAAATCCTGCAGTATTGTAGAGTCGGATGGCTGCAAAACAATGTTGATTAAGGCCGATGTTTCCAAGCTTGAAGAGGTTGAGAGAATGTTCGAGGAGCTATTGGAAGCATGGGGGCATATAGACGTACTGATAAACAACGCCGGGATTCAGAAGCAGGCGCCCAGCCACGATGCAAGCGTGGATGATTTTATGCAGGTCCTATCAGTTGATTTACTCGGACCTTATCTTTGCTCAAAAGAAGCAATTAAACACTTCCTGGACCACCAAGATGAAGGCATTATCATCAATAACTCTAGCGTGCATCAACTCATACCCAAACCACAATTTATTAGCTATTCAGTTGCTAAGGGGGGACTCGAGAACTTAACAAAAACATTAGCACTAGAGTATGCCGATAAAGGGATACGGGTTAATGCAGTGGCACCTGGCGCTATTCTCACTCCCATCAATCCATGGAAAGATGATCCGAAGAAGAAAGCCAATGTAGAGCGCCATATACCTATGAAGCGAGCTGGGGAACCAGAGGAAATAGCCAGCGTGTTTGCTTTTCTAGCCTCGGAGGACGCTTCTTATATTACCGGCCAAACGATATTTGTTGATGGTGGCCTCACCTTGTATCCCTCATTTACGGAGAATTGGTCATCATGATCCGTGAAGCAGTTATTCAAGATTACTTTCTCATAGGCAACCTATACACGGCAGCGCTCGTCTCGCGTGATGGATCAATTGACTGGCTATGCTTACCGTATTTCGATTCACCCAGCGTCTTTGGGAGGATCCTTGACGCCAAGGCTGGCCAATTCTCAATCGATACAGATGGTTATGAAGTGTCCTGTGAGTACGTCAAAGATACCGCTATTGTGGAGCGGATACTGTCTAATCAAAACACCAAGCTGGTTATACATGATTTTATGGTACCTAATGATTCCGGGGCCAAAGATACACCGCACGTCTTAGCTCGAAAAATTATGGGAAGCTATAGCACGGCAAGCATTACATTTATCTTTAATCCAAAACCAAACTATGCAGGTGATGAAGTGAGGGTAAGCGAAAACAGTGACCTGTTAGAGGCGGCAATAGGTAGCGCTACGTTAAAACTTCATATACCTACAGGTAGTTCTATTAGTAAGCTGCAAGAAGGCTACAAAATAACCATCAACATACATCCTGGTGACGATAAAACTCTTCTGCTTGAATATAGCCAAAAAGATACACCGATAGATGCGCAACGGGATTGGGAGGCGAACACTAAAGATTTTTGGCTTGACTGGATAAACAAAGGCACGTTTTTTGACTTCTGCCGAGATTACCTAGTCCGCTCAGCAATAACGCTAAAGCTTATGCAATTTGCACCCACCGGAGCCATGGTAGCGGCACCGACAACATCTTTACCGGAACTTATTGGCGGGGTAAGGAATTGGGATTACCGCTATACCTGGATTAGAGATGCGACATTCACGCTCTATGCATTTTATGTGCTGGGTTATGAACAGGAAGCTACTGCGTTCTTTGATTTTATTTATGGCATTCTGGAGAAATGTGGCGATGAGAAATTTGATGTTTCGCTCATGTATAGCATCTTTGGCGATCCTGTGCCTGAGGAAAAGGTACTGGATGGGCTTGAAGGTTATAAAGGCTCAAAGCCCGTGAGGATTGGCAATAATGCTGCAGAACAATTTCAGCTCGATGTATATGGCGCCCTTATCGATGCTTATTATTTTGCAAGTAAGCGTGGACTGTCAAACAACCAGAAGGATAAATCCAGGCAGTTAATAATGGACCTGGTACGAAAAATTGATGACGTATGGCAAAAGCCAGATTCCGGTATATGGGAAGTCCGCTCTCAGGAACAAGATTTTATCTATAGCAAGGTTATGTGTTGGGTAGGAGCTGACCGGGCAATAAAGCTTAAAGAAAAGCTAGATTTATCTGATGATGATCTGCACATGTGCACCCGGCTAGCCGACAACATAAAAGAGTGGATTTGGCAGCAAGGTTATTCTGATGACAAAAGATGCCTTCTGCAACATCCTAATACCAGCGCCGTAGATTCTACTAATCTTCTATTCGTACTCCTGCAGTTTTTGGATAAGCATGATGAAAGGACGAGCGAAATAATTAGTAATACTCAGAAAGAGCTTTGCTACAAGGATGTGTATGTATATCGCTACCTTGAAGAAGATGGACTGCCTGGTAAGGAAGGGGCTTTCATCCTTTGCAGTTATTGGCTAATTTCCGCGTTAGCTATACTGGAAAGAACCGATGAAGCTTTAAAGCTTTTCAAAAAGCTAGAATCAAGCATTCCGTCACACGGGTTAATTTCAGAGGAAATTGATCCTGATTCAGAAGAATATCTAGGTAATTACCCTCAAGCTTTTTCACACCTTGGGTACATTATGAGCGCACATTACTTGAGTAAATACAGTGGCCGAAAGGAGCAGGGAAAGCAAATATAACTTGAAGTGTGTTTAAGTGCTTGCTTAAATGATTAATATGGAACTAGAAAAAATAAAACCAATCAAGCTCAATACGGGGGAAGAACGTTTTGTCAGCGCTATGCAGGCGTTAGGTGATAAAACCCGATACAAGATTTTTAAAATACTACTGTCCGGCAAAGAAATGTGCGTAACACAAATTGCAGAAGCAGTAGGCATTTCTGTACCCGCCGTTTCACAACACTTTCGAATATTCGAATTTGTCGGCTTAGTAGAAAAGAAGCGGTATGGCCAGAAGATTTGTTACGCCCTAAAAAAAGATGACCAGCTTATTCAGAGCTTGGTTCAGATCATTTAAAGGAGGTTCTATATGTCCAAAATAACGATTTACAGCACCGCGACGTGTGGCTTTTGCCGCATGCTAAAAAGTTACTTACAAAGCAAAGATATTGCGTATGAAGAAAAGCACGCCGATCAAGACGAGCGGCTGGCCCAAGAGCTTTACGAAAAAAGCGGGCAGCTTGGTGTGCCATTTACTATTATCGAGACTGATGATGGTAAAGAAGAAAAGATATTGGGCTTTGATAAGCCTCGATTTGATCAAGTACTAGGTTTGACATAAGAGGCAGGACCAGATGAAAGCGTTATGGCACGGACAAATAATCGCCGATACACAGAATGCTTTGATGATCGAGGGTAACTATTATTTTCCGCCAGAATCCATCAACCGGGAATTCCTCCAGCCAAGTAAAATGATTTCCGTGTGTTACTGGAAGGGACTGGCCCGCTATTTCAATCTCGCAGTAGATGGTAATATCGAGAAAAACGTCGCTTGGACGTATCCAAGGCCGACCTGGCTCTCCAGGAAAATCATGCGCCGTGATTTTTCGAATTATGTAGCATTTGACAGTAGAGTAAAGATAGTTAGCTACGTGAAAGACTCAAAGGTGGTTTAATATGAGAGCAATCTGGAATGACACGGTTGTCGCTGAAGCAGACAAACAAGACCTTATTTATATAGAAGGAAACTGGTATTTCCCGCCTGATGCTGTACACAAAGAATGCTTTGAGCTGAGCGAAGCACATACAACCTGTTTCTGGAAGGGTGAAGCTAGCTACTATACAATAATCGCCAACGGCAAAAAGAACGAAGGTGGAGCATGGTACTATCCAGAGTCGCTGCCCGGCGCTATAGAAAGAGTCAAGAAAGACTTCACCAATTATGTAGCCTTCTGGCGAGGCGTAGAAGTCACGGAATAATGTTATGAAGCTCCACCGCCAGCCTGCCCTTAATGGAATCATAGAAGTACTTGGCTGCCCTATCTACGCTGCCACGGCGATAGTCGCGGCAGTGATAAGCCTAGGGCTGCTGGTATGGCTTTTTACTTTTGACACTCTTTTATATGTCCTCACACTTCCAGATTATCCAATGGGTGACAAGCTAAATTTTCTTATAAGCCCATATGCTAATTCCATCAGCTACTTTTTTAGTGATCCGGTTGTCGCGGCGCGTCTTGTTTTCTCAATTCTCGCAGGTATAAACATCGCCCTGTACCTTTTTATACGTAAGCATGAAGCTTCTGTCACTGGTCGTAAAGGCTTAAGTGGGTTTCTAATTGCTCTTATCGGCTCAGGCTGCGTCGCCTGTGGAACCTCTATACTTTCTCCGCTGTTAGTCGGCGTCGGCGCTGGTGCAAGCGCGGTAATTGGTGCAGCCGTAAGTACTTTCGGCTATGTCATTGGTATATTGTTGATGCTCTACTCCATCAATGGACTTAGCAAACGAGCAGAGTTTGAATTAGCAAGAATAAGATAAAGAAAGGAGCTAAATATGAAAGAATATGATCTGATTGTGCTTGGTA
>DATHYB010000142.1:0-13900 GCA_035459365.1 Candidatus Limnocylindrales bacterium | reverse complement strand
TCGCCTTTGAAGCCGTTAAGCTCATCGAACCGCCGGTTGCCGCCTGACTCGAACGGATATATCGCACCCCTAGGTAGGCCATCGACGAGATCATCAGCACAGCGACAATAAGCGACACAACATGCCTGAGTCGATGACGTTTAAGTGCCGTAGGAGCCATGAAATATTTCCTCAATAATTACGCTTATGGTAGCACATATGCCAAGCGGCTTAAAGGCTATTACCTAGAATCGAATCTTACGATCAGATGGCACAATGACTGTTTCAGAACCTGAGCCGTAATGTGGAGGTTGCACAGCTTCACCACCGCCATATGATGCAGGGCCGCCTGAATTCGGCCTTGACCAGTTCCGCACCTTAAGTACAAGTACCGCCAGGAGCCCCATAAGCATGAGCACAGCGAGGATAATCAAACCAATGTATTTGCGTATCCAGAGGCCGACTTGCTTTGCCCCGAATACATTTTTGACGATGAGTGTTTGGCTGACGGTTTCGATTTGACCATTGGTGTAATAGGTTTTTGTGGTCAGACGGTAGCTGCCGTTGAGCAGCTGCGTGGTATCAACTCGGTACTTGTACGGCGACGAAGTGGTCGTCTTGACTAATTTCTTGTCGAGATAGTACTCAACCTTGCTAATGCCGTTCGGTTTTATGGTGGCAGGCTCGACATCAACGGGTGTTTCGATCTCGATCACATCTTCGTCAGCCAGAGGAATCGACTGGCTCTCACCTTGCGGTATAACCGGGGTAATCCGAGTAACTGCCGGCCGTGGCGCACTCGTTCGTGACTCGGTACGTGGGGCGGGAGTCGGACCAGTATTTGGCTGCGGCTGCTGAGGCGCGGGTTGGGGCTGCTGAGCTGCCGGCAGTTGGAGTGTCGTCCCTGCCCGGCCTGGCGCAACATTCGTCTCGTTATCTTCGCTACTGACGGCGATGCTCGTTGACTTAAACGCCAGTGACGCCGAACCAGCTCCGATAACCTTGAACGTTGCCGTTTGGACAAGCTGCCTGCCCTTCACGGGCTCGTAGGCTCCGCGGTCATAGCGTACCGTGCCATTTCCCGCTCGCTCAGCAGCGTTGATGCCAAATGCACTGTTTGTAGCATTTGACGAGCGGTACTCCAGCAGGTTCTGCGGGTAGGTAAATTCTACTGAAACTGCATTAGTTGGCTCAGTACCAGTGTCGACGCGAACTTGCAAGGTAAGTGTATCACCAACACGGTATTCGCTTTTGTCAGCCACAAGGCTAAAGCCAGACGCAGCCAACACCTGAGCAGCCGTTCCGACGAACGTTGCGGCCAGCACAATCAAGGCTAGACTTGCACGCATTAGAGTAAACCGAGGCATGTTAGACTCCCTCCTCATAATGGCTTAATAAGATGTCAAGATCCTGAAGGTCAACCCGCCCATCACGGGTAATGTCACCACTGAGCGGCGGTACATCCCTCTGCTGCCAGTGCGTGAGGAGGATCGACAGGTCGTAGATAGTGATGGCATCGTCACCGTTTAAGTCACCGATACGCGCATCCACAGCGAGTGCCAGGGTGCGGACTTGGAGTGTATGTGAAGCCACCGAAACATTGCCTGCCGCATCATATGCTTTGACGCTGTAAGCGTAGGATGATTCAGGCGTGAGTTCTACGTCCGTGAACGTCGGCCCGCTGACCTCATCAATAAAGACACCGTCACGGTAGACGTGGTATCCAGTAACTGCTGTATTGTCGGTTGAAGCCTTCCAGGCGATAGATGCACTCCTGGTTGAAACTGCCACCTGTACGAGCCCGCTCGGTGCGCTCGGAGCTTGCGCATCAGATGCGGCCGGCGTGCGTACGGTCGCAGGTACTGTTGCGGCGCGTACACTTTGATTACCGGCCGCATCTACCGCTGCAATCTCATACCTATACTCTGTACCAGCCTGAACGAGCGTATCACTAAATGATAGTGTCGACACCTCAATATTTCGGAATAACGTTCCATTACGATACAGGTTGTACGATGCAATGCTCTCATTGTCGGTTGAAGGCTGCCAGTCCAATCGTACGTGGCCGCTCCCTAGCACAGTTGCGGTTGCGGCACTCGGCGCAGTTGGAGCCGTCGTATCGGCATCTGTTGTAACTGCTAGCACCAAACTTTGACTCGAACTGTTTGCACTCGTATCAAATGCTTGGACGGTGTACTCGTACATGGTGTTTGACTGCAGGCCAGTATCGGTATATGCAGGCGTGGGCACCGTTGCCTTAAGGATTCCGCTACGGAAGACGCGGTAGCCTGCCAAGGTACAGCCATCACTTGCGGTACTCGGGCTCCAGCTTAAACTCGTCGAATTAAACGTTGTAGTGCCAGCCGTGAGGTTGGTCGGCGTTGAGGGTGTTCCACTACACGTTGGTGCAGCCGTGCGGACAGTAGCAGCATTGGACGGCGCACTGATGTTGCCAAGCGTGTCGTATGCAGCAATAGTGTAGCTATATGTAGTGTCTGCAGTCACATTGGTATCAAAGAGTTCAGTCCCTGTCGTAACCGTATAGGTTGGAGCGCTTACCGCGTTCCGATAGATGTAGTATCCGGCAACACCACTTCCGCCTGGATTTGGCTGATCGACTGTTTCGGTCCACGCAATTCGGACGCCAGCAGCACTTTCTGCCGTCGCTGTGACACCCTCGGGCATTTCGGGCGCAACATTGTCCGCTTGAGTAGCTAATGTTGATGCAATACTCACCGCCGAGCTATGGCCGTTCGTGTCAAAAGCCTGCACCGCATAGTGATGACTGCTGCCAGCTTGTAGGCCACTGACCGTGTAGCTGGTTCCGTTCATGACGTCAGCGATGACAGCACCGTCTCTAAGTACATGATATCCAGCTAATGTACAATCAGGAGCAGCATTACTTGCAGCCCACGTGAAGGATACTGAGGTGTAGTCGAAGGTTGTACGCGTCGGCGCACCGGGAGTACTTGGTGCAGCTGCACAGTTTGGCATGACTGCACCTAATGTATAATTCGCGCCAGTAGATGCAGCTGCATCAAGCACGTTCGTCCCCGTACCAGAACCGTCATAGGCAGCAGACCCCGCTGTGAGCGCTAGTCCGACAGTGCCTTGTGTTCCAATGACCTTGAACTGTAGGGTGACAACAGGGTTATCACCAGTTACGCCGGCACTCCCACCGCTAATACCCCGGATGATATCTACCACGCCGTTTGCTACGCGGGTCCGTTGCACAGTACCAAAAACACCGCCTTCGGTTACGCCGACATACTCAAGTTGTGCAGCTGGGTAACTGACAATCGGCTGGACCGTGGTAAGTCCCAGAGAGCTGCTCGACACTTTTACGGCAACTGAAATTGTCGCACCGGCAACAATTTCACCGCTTGCGGGCGATAACGAGAAGGTGGCTTTTTGCGCGCCGCCCGTGCTTGCAGCTAACGTCAGCGAGCTACCAGCAACAGTGGTAAGGATATCTTTATTATCGCTGCTGGCAATCACAAAGGAGTTAGCTTTATCAATAGACAAACTGGTAGTACCGGATGAGCCGAGAACTTTGAACGTCACCGAGACTACGTCATTCTGGCCGCTGACCCCTGCCCCGCCAGCCGCCACTGACCGATCTACTCGAATACGGCCACTCGTGCTCGTGTCCGTCGCCGCCTGTTTGGTAAAGACCGTTCCTTCGGTTATGCTCAAGTACTGAAGTTGCGCAGGATCGTAGGCAATTGAAGCTTGGACTGAATTGACTGCCGTCGTACCACTATTTTCTTGCACCGTAACCGTAATAGCTGAGCCGGCAGCAGCATTTGCAGTTGCCGGGCTGAGCGTGAGATTAGCAGTTGCCCCCTCGCTACTCGCTATAGCAATCGAGGCACCCGTAGTTGTCGTAAGGACATTCGTATTGTCGCTGCCCCGTACGAGCAGTGAGGCATCATCCTGAAAACCAACTGCTATCGTGCCCATAGTTGCTATTACTTTGAAGCGCACAACGACAACAGCATGATCGCCACTTACCTCTGCAGAGCCCTGTGGCACTGCCCGTGCCACACGGATAATGCCAGCGGTTGCTGTATCAGTTGCGGCAACATAGCTAAATGGACCTGTTTCATCAAGGCCGACAAACTGCAGCTGACTTGCATCATAGCTCAATGCCGCTTGAACCGAGTTGACTGCTTCAGTCTGTGAATCAGCGCGGACAGTCACCGATAGCTCGGCGCCGCTTGAAATTGTAGTGGTGTCGGGAGTCACATACAGCTGTGGACCAGCTGCCGCCTGGCTGAGGGCATAGACAATAGTCCCTATCACTGCGACGCTTGCGACTACTGCAAGAGGAACGCCATACTTCTCAAACAAGCGGATTCGCTTCAACCACTCCACGCGTACACAACCATAGTTATATTAACCTGTATACTATTATGGTTATGCTTGCAGATTTAGCAAGTAGGATTTGAAAAATTAATCCGTCCGGGCATCTTGCGACAACAGCCGGGCACGCATTTCTTCGAAGCGCTTTTGCTGCTCCTTGGCAATCTGTTCGTCGGTTTTTGGTAGTTGCGCCTGGCCGCCATTAGTCTGCGGCTTGCCTTCAGGGCGTCCGCCAATGACGTTGACAACCGGAATGACAATCGGGCTGCGCTGCGTAGCTTCATACAGATAGTGCGTCACATGGTCTTTGATCTCAGCTTTAAACCGATCGAGATCAATCCGCTTAAAGCGTTGCTGCACTGCTCGCTTGAGTTCGCCCCGCAGGCCATTCATGATGTCCTCGTTGTCGCGCATGTAGATGAAGCCGCGGCTGATGATGTCGGGACTCGTCATGAGATTACCTGATTTTTTATCAATAGTAAGGATAACCGCGAGCAAACCTTCTTCGCTCAGCAGCACCCGGTCTTTAATGACAACGTTGCTGACGATAGCACCAGTTTGATCAACCAATATTGTGCCGTGCGGTACTTCCCCGTCCATCTCCATCTTGTCCGGCGTCAGACAAATCACCTGGCCATTCTCAGCGTTAACTGTATTGGCACGCGGGATTCCCTGTTCAATTGCCAGTTCAATGTGGCGCTGCTTAACACGGTAGGCACCATAGATCGGGATAAAGAACTTTGGCTTTGTCATGTTGATCATATCAGCGTACTCATCGCGGGAGGCATGTCCTGAGACGTGGAGCGGCCCGATGCCATCAAGATCGTGATTGCGGTGCTCAAAGACGTGCACACCCTTCCGCACCAAACCATCAACCATCTGGCCGATCAGGGCGTCATTACCCGTTTCCGGGATTGGCGAACTAGACAGCACAACCGTGTCCTGTTCCTTGAGTTTGATATGGCGGTGCTCGCCGTTGGCCATACGTTGCAGGGCACTGCTCGGCTCACCTTGTGAACCAGTACAGACAACGACGACGTCAGTATCTTTCATGGTTGGGACAGATGCAATCGGCACGAAAGTTCCCTTCGGTACTTTCATGAAACCGTGGCGAATCGCCATCTCAAGCGTACTGACCATACTGCGCCCGTCCATAGCCACCTTGCGGTTGTGATGCACGGCAGCGTTGATGATCATCTGGACGCGGTTCATGTTGGTTGAGAACAGGCCGATAAAGATACGCCCTGGCGCCTGGTCCATGATGTCGATCACACTCTGTTCGATGGTACTTTCGGATGGCGTCCGTCCGGCACGTTCGACAGTCGTACTTTCACTTAGTAGTGCCAAAACTCCCTCGTTGCCCAGCTGTGTCAAGCGGTCATAGTCGCTGCGTTCGTGGTCAAGCGGATTCGGGTCTAGGCGGAAGTCGCCGGTGTTAATGATCCGGCCGACAGGAGTATCAAGGACGATACAGGTCGAGCCAGGAATAGAGTGCGTAATCCGTACCAACTCAACGAAAAATTCACCGACCTTTAATCGTTCGTGTGTGTCTTCGTTCATGGTGACGGTCTGTAGTTCGAAGCCCTCAGGCATCGGTAAGCCGAAGTTTTCAAAGATTTCTTCGACGCGGCCAATCGTAAACTTCGATCCATAAATAGGTGCCGGGAACTTCGGCACAATGTGCGGCAGGCCACCGATGTGGTCAAGGTGGCCGTGGGTGATAACGTAAGCTCGCAGCTTATGGCGGACTGTCTCGAGGTATGCTGTGTCGGCGATACCATAGTTGATGCCCGGCAGGTCAACGCCAAGGTCATTACCACAGTCCAAAATAACAGCGTCGTTGATGTACTCGACGAGGATCATGTTCTTTGAACCACCGCCGTCCATGCCGCCAAGGCCAATAATTTTCAGCCGTGGCCGGTCATCGACTACATTTGCCCGGCGCTGAGCCTGTGGCTGCTGGTTGGCTTCAGCCGACAAGTACTGGTTGGCAATCTTCTGGGCGTCCATCTGGGTACGCTTCTGCGCCCGGACAGCCGCGCCCCTGCTGGCGCCATTACCCCGCGGTGCAAGGCCGCCTCCATTACCATTTTGCTTTTTTGCCAGTACATCTCGGCCGGCGACAACTTTCTGTCCGTCCTGCGGACGGGCCTGGCCATTCGGCTTTGGTGCGCGGCCTGCGCTACCGTTTGTGTTGTTCGTGCCCCGCCGCGGAGGACGGCTTTGACTTTTGTTCTCGTTTGGATTCATAAATCTCCTTTAGTTAGCGTTGTCACTTTGTTCAAGTATTGATGGGATCTGCTGGAAATCATCAAGCAGTGTCTGGCGCTGCGTCGGGTTATAGAGCGCAGCCGCCGGATGGAACAGCGGCAGGACGACGAGCGCCGCCGGCTCCTTGTCGCCGAACTGGATACGTATCCGTTTGGGCTGGCCATGCACCTGACTGATTTTCAGATCCGGCAAGAAGCACTCCATACTGTGACGCCCGAGGGTCACGACGACCTTAGGCTGGATTACTTCTAGCTGGGACTGCAAATACGGCAGGAAAGCCTTTTTCTCATCAGGCCTGGGGTCACGATTCTGCGGCGGTCGGTATTTGACGATATTCGTGATGTATACATTTTCCCGTTTCAGGTTCACTGATGCAAGCATTTCACTGAGAAACTTGCCGCTAGCACCGACAAAGGGCCTACCCTGCTTGTCCTCGCTGCCCCCCGGCGCTTCACCGATAAACACAATATCCGCGTCTGGATTACCCTCTCCGAAGACCATTTGGGTGGCCATCTCTGCCAGCTCGGGCGTGACGCCCTCGTCCAGAATCTGTTGCTGGATCTGGTCAAGCTTTGCTTGCTTTTCGTCGCTTGTCATGAGCGTCGATTCCGATCAATTTTAATCTTAAGATAGAAACCAATGCAAAATATGAGGATGAGCAAGGTAGCAGTATTGGAAGACCCGCCCAGACTGCGTATGCCATTACCTGTTGGTTGAGACAACAAGCCACTCTTCTCAGGGCTTTGGCCAAAAATATACCGATCTGCTGCATACGTTATAAGATCTAAAACGAGGAGGCCGACAATAACCACTATCGCAAATCGTATCTTACGCATAGCTTTTCTAACCGTATTCATGAATGCGGATTGCGGTGAACCGCCCGGCAGTCTTCCCTCACTAGCGCCCATGTTTGAAAACCTTTCCTAACAGCTTTACAAAATTCACCATGGCCCCGATGAACAGAACGATTGCTATAAACCATCTCAGCAGGCTGCCACTATCGAGGGCCTGGGAAGCACTGACGTAGGCCAGCCCAAGCTCGACGAGCCCGAAAACGGCCAAGCCAAGCTTTGTTTGATGCCACTGCTCCAAACGCTGATACCATTTCATACAAATGTCCTCGGTTGTGATTTAGTTCTCGCCAAAGCCATCTTGCTGCGATGCGAACGAATGATATACAAAACAAGGAGATTGAATCCGACGAGCAGAGGAAGCGCTATAAAAATCGATGGAAATTCAATCCCGCCTTCTATAGGTCTCGGCTTGAAGAACATTTCATCAGGGTGCCTGAATATTTCCAACAACATGTACAGATTAAAGATAGCTCCTGCAATCAATGCAATCGCTATTCCCTGTCTGCCTTCATGGATTACATCCCGCTCAAAGACGCCGGCCCGGTAGCGGCGGATGTCCCTAGTCGTTTCATAAAGACCAATGCAAAACAAAATAGTCAGAAAAACAGCCGTAAATGAGATGTCAAATGTTCCCATCAAAGCTTGCCGTGCGGTAACTATTCCCCATATAACCAACACTACGAGAGATAGAATACTGATGCCGATCCGGTTCCGAAGCTGTTTACGCTCACGCTCTGCGATCTCAATATCAAGTTTATCGATTGCCGAATCTAGGTCTTTTTCGGTTTTAATGTCTTGTTTCTTCATTGTCTTGTCAGAAAATCAATATTAGCGTTCCTCGCCCTCAAGTTCCCGCACAGCTGCCTTGATACTCAGCTTCAGCCGGCCGCGGTCATCGATTTCGAGCAGCTTGACGGTGACTTTGTCGCCTTCTTTGACGACATCGCTGGTTTTTTCGACACGCTCTTCAGAAAGCTCGCTGATGTGCACTAAGCCGTCCTTACCGGGCATAATTTGTACGAAGGCACCGAAGTCCATGACGCTGACGACCGGCTTGTCTTTGTAAATCAGTCCGACTTCCGGCTCGGCGACGATGCTCATGATCCAGTCCTTGGCAGCTTGGATGCTGGCGCCGTCCGGGCTGGCAATCATGATGGTGCCGTCGTCTTTGATGTCGATTTCAGCACCGGTTTCACCGGTAATCTTTTGGATAACTTCGCCGCCCTTACCAATGACTTCACGGATCTTGTCCGGATTAATCTTGATGGATTCGACGCGCGGTGCGTACGGGCTCAATTCTTTCCGTGGTTCGGCGAGCGTCGTTAGCATGTGCTCCAAGATGTGCGCCCGGCCTTCCTTGCCCTGCTGCAGGGCTTTTTCAAGCACTTCGACAGGCAGGCCGTGGACTTTCATGTCCATCTGCAGTGCCGTCACACCCGTGGTCGTACCCGTGACTTTGAAGTCCATATCACCGGCAAAGTCTTCGGCGTCCGCGATGTCGCTCAGCACGTACGGCATATCGCCGTCCATCATCAGGCCCATAGCGATGCCACTGACGGGCGCCTTTAGGGGAACACCAGCGTCCATCAGTGCCAGACAGCTGGAACAGGTGGCCGCCATCGAAGTCGAACCGTTCTGGCTCATAATCTCGGTCACTGAGCGTATGGTGTATGGAAATTCAGCTTCGTCGGGCAAAACGGCCGTCAAGGCACGCTCCGCCAGGTAGCCATGGCCGATTTCGCGGCGTCCTGGGCTCCCGAGCCGCTTAACCTCACCTACAGTCCAACCGGGAGCATTGTAGTGATGCATATAACGGCGGTCTTCTTGGCGCTCCATAGTATCAACCATCTGCGAGTAGCTCAGCGGTGCCAGCGTCACGACGTTCAGCGCCTGGGTGACACCGCGGGTAAAGAGGCTTGAACCATGTGCGCGCGGCAGGAAGCCGACTTCACTTGATAACTGGCGGATTTCCGTCAGCTGACGGCCGTCCGGTCGGACCTGCTCAGTGATAATACCCTTCCGTACGTCTTTGTGGACGGCCATCTGGAACGCGTCTCCATACTCAGCACGCACAGCGGCGAAGTCCTCGCCGAGCTGCTCTTCGAAGTGTGTCATCGTCTCCTCACGGAGCTTGTTGACAAGGTCATTGCGCTCAGGGTATGCCGCGCGCAGTCCTGCTCCCAGCTTTTGCTCCAGGTAAGCTGCCACTGTTTCCTGAATCGTTTCATCAGGCAGTACCAGCTGGTATTCCTGCTTGGTTACGCCGATCTTTGCACATAATTCCTGCTGCAAAGCAATCGCAGGATTGATGGCTTCGAGCGCATAGGCAAACCCCTCAACCAGCCGTGATTCAGGCACTTCAGAAGCACCGGCTTCTACCATCATAATCCCCGCTTCAGTACCAGCTACAACCAGATCGAGGCCGCCGTCGTTATACTGCTCGGGTGTCGCAAAAGCTTGCAGTTGGCCGTCAACGAGGCCAAGCCGGACACCGGCAACCGGACCGTCAAACGGCGCGCCAGTCAGCATAAAGGCCGCACTCATGGCGATCATGGCAATCATGTCCGGGCGGAAGCTCGGGTCCATACTCAACACCGTTGCGACACCTTGGACCTCATTGCGGTAACCCTTCGGCCATAGCGGACGAATCGGGCGGTCAATTAAGCGACCGATCAGCACGGCGTCGTCAGACGGCCGGCCTTCACGTTTGATAAACCGCGAACCGCTAATTTTGCCAGCCGCATAAAACTTTTCTTCGTAATCAATGCTCAGCGGAAAATAGTCCATGCCTTGGACGGTTTTGGAGCTGACCATAGCTGTTCCGAGCACCACCGTGTCGCCGTAGCGAGCGATAACCGACGCCGTCGAGCGGAAGCCAACGCGGCCGACTTCGAGTGACAGTGTTCGGCCGCAGAACTCTGTCTCGACCGTAATAATTTCCTTACCTAATGGGTTGATAGTTTGTCCCATGGTTACCTTCTTTCTGTCTCAGGTGGTAGTCGTGTTTCTTTACAAGCCTGCCTTTTACCCTTTGGCGTGGCTTCTCGAGCGCTCTTCATTGTAGCGGGAGGACGGCGCTGCTTGTGTTAAAAATCTGTTGTCAGAGGCAAGATCCAAATATACCCGTTCACTTGTGCGTCCAGATGAACAGCCGTATATCTGTAGTCTTGCCTATGACGCTCATCACCAGAGACGTTTTAATGTGCACAAGCTTGGCTCCGCGACACTTCACGGAGCGTAGTCTATGCACCTTAGCGGCGAATGCCGAGCTTTTGGATCAAAGCCAAATAACCTTGGCTGTCGCGCTGTGCGATGTAGCGTAGCAGACGGCGGCGCTTACCAACCAGCTGCAGCAGACCGCGGCGGGCTGCGAAGTCTTTTTTGTTGACTTTGAGATGCTCAGTTAGCTCTTTGATACGTTCAGTATCAATAGAAACTTGAACTGATGCCCCACCGGTGTCTTTGCCATGTACTTGCGTAGCTGTGATAGCTGCGTCTTTTTTCTCACGTGTAATCATATGGCTGGTATTTTACCAGAGATCCGTCAGTGGCGCAAGACACGTCAACAGTAATCATACGTACGTGCTCTAATGCGCCTAGATCGATTAGCTATTTAGAACCATTACCTGCTTGAGTTACTGCAGCGATAGTAATCTCAGAAAGACAATACCTAGTTATCTCAGGAGCTTCACGGGATATTGCATATATCGCATTGGCATCCTGGCTCTGGCCACTGAGATAAAACGAATTCCCTGAACTCAGCACCCCCACTACACGCTGCTTCTCATCCTGAAATACTGAACCACTGTCACCCATACAAGCCAGATGTTTTGCCGCTTCCTGGGGAGCAATTTCGCCGTTTTGCACTTGCCGGAGTAATTGCTCCTGCAAATCTCCGATTACCAAGCCAGCAGCCTGTTCGTCAGTTGTAATATTTGAAGACTGTCGTACCTGGTCTATAGCCCGGCGAAGGTTCTGCATTCCCGCTTCGTAGTCACCGCCTCGGTCCAAGAGGTACAGTGGCACGAGATCTGCAGCGGCACGGTCTTCTGTAACTGAAATAGTAACAAATGGCAGCCGCTCGCCCGTTTCGGGTAAAGGCATAGTGAGGACGTCGCCAAAAGAAGGGTTAAGCGGCGCCGTTTCCGCTACGCGTAATTGGTTTTGTTTTTCTGCCTCTGCAATAACTTCCTCTTGCTCACCTTGCAGCTTGATGAACGACGCCCGGTCGGTAGGACGGTCAGTACCTGATGGCTGATTACCCTTTCCAGTAAATATTGGCTTCTCGTCAAGCTTCATCAGTCCAATGCCCGGTATGAGCGTAGCTGGTGTCGTCTCGCGACTACTTGCTGTCGCCCCTTTGACCGGACCGCCATCATTTTCTATCGTTCGGGGCATGTCGTACAACGGCCGAGCAACATGCTCAACTGTGACCATCGAGTAGTTGCCTTCTGCATCTTTCACAAGGCCACCACTACCCAGACTGGTAGTCAAATTGGTGTCTCCATTTACCCGTTCATATGTAACGAGCATCGCTCCTGAAGCCCGGAATGCCGGGTCACCGGGAGCAGCTTCCTTTTTCTTTTTACCGCCAGTGTCAAGGACGACAACTGAGTCAACGTCAGCAGTTATCAGCGCCGAGTCACCGACAAATGGAACCTTACCTTCACAAGCTGATGCAGCTAGCACCGAGCCTGCCACCATAGCCGCAGCTAGTATACGTCGCCCACGCCCTGGAGCTTCAACACTTTCGTTTAATGGAGCTTGTTGTATGTCAGGTGATTGGAGTGATTGTTCAAATTGTTGCGCCATATGTTGCAGTGATTTTTTATTTATCTAAATATTAGAGTAGCACAACATTGCATAAATTGCAATACTAGCATAAGCGATGTGCAGCCTTGTGACTCTTGATTATGGGAGTTGGCGGAGCGATGTTAGGAGTGTATCGCCCGACAAAGACTGTGGGCCATCGAGCGCATCGGAGAGTGAGAAAGTACCGATCCGCGTCCGCTTAAGATCGCTCATGTACGCCCCTGTTGCTAATTCTCTGCCGACATCTTCGACCAACGACCGGATATAGGTGCCGCTGCCGACATCAGCCGTGAAGCGCACAAACGGATAGGCATACTCAGTCATCTCTATGCTGTTGATCCGGGCAGGACGGGCTTCCAGTGCTACTACTTCACCGGCGCGGGCCAATTTATAGGCGCGCACGCCGTTAACTTTCATTGCCGAATAGATCGGCGGCGTTTGCATGATGTCACCAACGAAACGTTGCAGTGCTTCTGCAACTTCCGCCTGATCTGGCTTGCGATCAGATACGAAAGTGAGCTCGCCTTCTGCATCAGCGGTCGTACTTGTCTCCCCAAGTTTCATCACCACGTCGTATGTCTTATCCAGTTTAGACAGTTCAGTTGCTCGCCGGGTATATTCTTTGCCGACGAGCAGCACTAGCAGTCCAGTAGCTAACGGGTCGAGCGTACCAATATGCCCAACTTTACAGTTTTTGGGCTTTTTACCTTCAACGCTGGCTACAATTCGCCGCACATAATTGACGACGTCAAAACTGGTCCAGCCCTTGGGCTTATCAATGAGAAGCAGTCCTTGCATGGGGACGATTATACACGCTTACCAGAGTCGGCTTAGGAACCGAAGCCTTGTCCGCCGAAGTTTGGCGGCATAGGCGGAGGCGTCGGGGGTGGTGGCGGACCTTGCGGCGGCAATCCGGTTGAGGTCGGCGGTATAACTTGCGGACCAGCTACATTGACGGACGGCGGCAGCGGCATGGTAAACGGCTGATCGGCAGGAGACATGGTCAATGGAGCTGGCTCATTACTAAGCTGGCTTGTCGGACTTGGAAATGGCTGCGGCGGTATTGAGTAGTCTGGCTGGCCGCCAAGTGGTTGCAATCCGAAGTTGGGCTCTGGAGCTGGCTCGGCGGCTGCAATTTGACTGGTGATGTCTTGACCAACATGATTCTCAGGAATCTGCGGCTGCTCAGCCTGAAATGGTGGCTGCTCTGTTTCTGGCTGCTTCGGCTCGTCATGGCCGAGGTCGAGGTCCACCGGCTGAGCATTGAGCGCTACGAGCGGTTCAAGGGAGGCGTCACTAGATTGCTCTTTGAGAGCATCTTCGACTGCCCGCCGGGCACTGTCTACGTCCTCGACTTGGGCATGCGGACTAACGACTAAACGTTCCAGCTCGCTGAGGGTTTGGGCGTTTTGGGCCCGGGCTTCTGCTTCTGGCGGCTGATCGGCAGGTAGCTCATGAGTAGGGCCGGCATCGGCTGACCGCAAAGCAGCTTGATCTAGCCGACCAGACAGTACAGATGGTTCGTCTTGAGGCTGAGCAAGCGATTCTAGTTGAGGGAAAGGAGGCGGCTCAGCTGGTGATGAAGTTTGCTCGGCTTGAGGCTTTGCTTTGGCGCTGTC
>DATHYB010000141.1:0-3944 GCA_035459365.1 Candidatus Limnocylindrales bacterium | reverse complement strand
GCGACTCTCGAAGCCTGCGGGGTTTTGTTTCAGCTTCTTATCGAGTAGTCCGTTTTTGCTCGCGCTCCTGCAGTGTATTCATATACCCACGGTACCGGCGGTCATACTCAGCATTATCTCTACGGGCTTTATACAGTTGGTATGCAGACGTTACTGAAAATATGCTCCCGTACATCAACAGTGAGAAATTAATCCCTGATCCAGGATTCAATCGACCATTGATGATCGCACCAATTAGTAATGCTAGTCCTATGAGTAACGTCGGTAGGGCGACCAGTGGGTTTTTATGTAGCTTCGTCCCGAATGTAGCTACATCCTTTCTTCCTTCCGCGTATGGCAGGCGCTCGTCCCGATAGGTAACGATGTTGTTCATCAGCTTGTCTTTTATATACGTCGCTTTGTCTATCAAGTCAGGGATCTGTTGTACTGGAATGAGGGGCTTGTATAGGTACAATTTATCTCCATCAATTTCGATGTCGCAATCATCAGCGGCCAGCATGGCTTCCATGACTTCTGGCGTAATGATACTGAGCGCATCGATCGAGTAGTATTTCGGGAAATAGGTAGTAAAGTGTCGGTCAAATAAGCCTTCAAGACTGTGCTTCTGTGATGCATCAAACATCAATTTGAACTGACGCCGATGCGTTTTCGGCGAATCAAACAGCATGTTCGGCAGTGGTCTGGCAAGCTGCACTTCTACCACCGAATAATGTATCGTCTCTGCCTTATACTCACCATGTTTACTCTTTTTGTATATACAGTATGAGTAATCCCCATAGCTCCAGTCATCGCCATAGACCACATTCTCTAGTTGCATATCGCGGCGGCCTAGCTCCTGCAGGTTTTGGGAAACATCCATAGTCCTGCCCGGCCATTCCGTACGGTATCCGTGTACGCCAGATAAAGCTTCAAGTTGTGCTGGCCGCTTCTTGATTTGCCAGTTATCCCATAAAGAGAATGCAAACAGCAGCAAAGCGACAAGGAATGGCAGTGTCATAATCAAGTTCGAAAACAAAATCGAATATTGAGGCAAAACAGGCGGCAAAAACTGAACCGCCATGATGATAAGGAAAAATATCAATACAACTTTGGCAATCGCTCCCCAGATGGTATAGGTCTTCTCGATCACGGCCGCCACTCCTGCCCTACTCCGCCCGGAAAATGCACTTCGTCAAAGAGGACATAGCGCTCCGGGGTAAAGCAGTACAGCACGTGCTGATTGGTGCCATTCACAAAGTTGTCGTAGAAGTCTTTGCCCTCGCCGTACTTTGCCACATACAGTTCCATGACTGCTTTGACCGTTTCAGCGTCCTCTACGACAGTCGCCTTCCCTTCCGACTGAATGCCAATGACTGGCTTGTCATGCTTAACGGCAATTGCTACAGCAACGTGTGCATGTTCGGCAATTTCCTGGCTGTGCCGCCGCTCCGGCTTACTGAGCCAGTACAGCCGCTGCTCGTCGTCAGGCACATAGTACACCGAGCAAATCCACGGCCTGTCGTCTCGGACAGTAGCAAGTTGCATCAGCCGACAATCTTCGAGGTTTTGGCGGATATGTTCAGCGGGAGTCATGATTACACTAGTACTATAGCATGGGAAAGCCAACCGTAAGGCAGCTAGTCTTGACTGATGGCGAGCGCAGTCATTTTGCGGATAGCCTCCACTGGCATGGTGGCGTTTATGCTGTGCGGCCGGCCATCTATAGTAGTTAAGCCCGATATCTCCAGTAGCAGGCCAATCGAAGTATCGCAGGTGGGGCTTCCCTCTAGCTGTACGTCTTTATAGGTATCAATCGTACCATCAGTTACATAGCCGGTAATCACCGCTACTGACAGTAAGGCTTTGGGAGGGATCACATCTACCCAGAGCAGCCTCGCACTTGGCGTAAGCACCTCGACCAGATCCTCTTCCCGCATCCAGTATTCTTCCCGCAACTGATCGATCTTCTGCAACACGTTCACTTCGACATCTGTCACCGGCTCCCCGGACCCCAGCAGGCGATACTTATCTTCGCATATCTTGGCAGCGGATTCGCGAAGACCAGTAACTGACAGTCGTCTGCGTTCGTGGTATAGGGGAAAATTTTCTGGCGTCATAGCTATATTGTAGCGCTATTGATGATATCAAGGAGTTTCGGAAATTCTTTGTATGTAGAGCCAAGGTGCTGACCGTTGGGGATGATATGGATATCTGCATCTAATTTGCCCGCCAGACACTGCGCCTGCTCCAGCGGACAGTACGGATCGTCGTCGCCATGCACAAAGATCAGCTTGTCGGTTTTCGCTTTGATACGCTCGAAATCGAAGCCCTCCCACGGGAAGAGGCCCGCAAATTGTTCTCTCGTAAAGTTAGCTTGTTGGTAAGCTTTTAGCTGCGCGGGTGTCGGCTCGAAGTCGTTCCCCGCCCAAGCGCCAACCATAACACCTATTTTTACCGGCGGGCAGCGCTTGTCCATAAGCAGGTTGAGCACTGAGACTGCACCAGCCGAATGACCGATGACAATATTATCCGTAAAATCCCAGCCGGAACCGAACAGGGAGTCATTGTACGTCTCGCGGTTCGGTGTGTGGTTGTCCGGCAACAGCGGAATCCAGACTTCGTAGCCCTGCTCTTCCAGCTTTTGTTTGAGCCAAGGAAACCAGTTGCTGTTCGGAGTGGCGCCGGTGCCGTGGAGGATGAGTGCTTTCATATGACTATTCTATTTAGCAATGACTTTTCCTAGCATGATACCACTAAATATTTTTATAGCATCTCCGGCTTGTTCAGGACGAAATATGGCCCATGCGAAAAGGAGAAGCAATGGAAGGTTTTTAGTCATGAATTGGAGCATCAACTCAAGACTATTCTTCTGTTTCTTTTTCATATTGCCCGCCCATTCTTTGTTCTTGACTTGTAAAAGCCTGCGCTATCTCTTCCATCTGCCTGATTGGATCAGCAAACGCTCCCATCAACACGGCAAAATCGAGGTCGGGCGGGAACGCAATTGTTATGCCCGATGGCAGACGCTTCAAATCGGTTCTTCTACTAATCTGATCGGTATTGCCTTGGGCGATAGATGAGTTTGAACGGCCGTGTTCTATAAGATGAGTGCTTCCAGTTATTGACGGAGTCTCGTTGCCTAACTTTTCTTCAATCTTGTAGCTCTGCAAATTACCCGACGCATCAACTAGCCCAGCAAAATTAATAGTCTTTTTGAATACATTCGATGCCTTTTTAGCCGCATCGTCCGTCATTTTTAGCTGATGAATTAGGTAATTATCTAGCATTTTGGGAAGTTCCTCTCCGTTATAGAGATCGAGTAATTCGCGGAACAACTTAGGCTTGCCGGCTGCTTCCCTAATCGCCTGTATCTTATCTTCCTCGGAAATGGGTCGAACAATCCGGGTAGAGAGATCGGACAACTTATATCCATCACCGGTACGCTCCAAGAGCTGGTAATGACTTAGTGATGCCAGCGCCCGATTAGCAGCGCCTGAAGGTCCGTTATATCCAAGGGCTTTGATTATAGATTCATTACCGTATGGCCCGCTTCCCAGATTTTTCCTAAGTATGCTTACACGCTCAACGGCTTCAGCTAGGTTCAAAAATGGATAATTCGTTCTTCTGGGCATAGATACCTCCTTATTTGAGTTATCGTATACCTCAATAATGACGAAATCAAGTCAATCTTCTCATTTTTAGCTGATTACATCTGTTAATTTCACGAGTTAAGCACTAGCATTTAACCAATTAACTAGTTCACGAATAGGCATGCGCTTCTGCTCCGTCGTATCCCGATCCCGTACTGTTACGGCCCCATCCTCGAGAGTATCGAAGTCAATCGTCACACAGTATGGTGTACCGATTTCGTCTTGGCGGCGGTAGCGCTTGCCGATGTTCCCGTTGTCGTCCCACATGACGGCACCGAATTCTTTTTTGAGCGTGCCGTAGACTTCACGGGCCTT
>DATHYB010000140.1:0-7651 GCA_035459365.1 Candidatus Limnocylindrales bacterium | reverse complement strand
GGGGTCATGCTGCAGGGCTATGAGCCGCCCTGCAGGTATTTCGGCTGCGTAGCCCTTCAGGGCATGACTGTAGACCCGGGAAACTTTGACCTGATGGTTCCTGGCGTGCTCATCGGCTACGCCGCGTGATTTACCAACGGTATCCTTCAGTACGACGATGTACTTGTCCTTCAGGCCTTCAGGCGGTGCTGCCGTTGCCGTACCGGGCATTACGGCTGCCACGGATAAAGTCATTAGTGTCAGCGCTGCCGCCCGTATAAACATTGTTAATCTTGGTGATAATACAGCCATTTATGTCCCCCCTAGTTAGACTTATGATTATACAGCAGGACTATAGTGTAAAAATGTATACAAGTGAACGCTGTCTATAATGCGAAAACGTCTAAAATCTCTCCAAGAGGCTGGATTACCATATCCCCGCGTCCGTCACCAATTTGCTCATGTAGAAACACTTCTCTTTTCAAAAGGTGTTTTTGTTATCATTAGTGCAAATGTTCAAATACCTTGGCTTACTCCTCGTCCTTTTTAGCTGGGCGATCTTGATTGCCTTGATTTTAAGACGGCGAGATATAAAGTTGCGGACTATCAGCAGCCATGGTGCTTACTCTCAGAAAGCAGCACTGTACTTCGCCGTGACTTTGATTGGTCTTGGTGTGCCTTTTTACTTCTGGATATTATATTGGCTAGTGCCTCATATAGGGCTAGGAGCTCATTTCAAAATCGTCATCACGATGGCTTTATTGTTGAATATCATAACCGCCATCATTGTAGATAGTATCGGGTGGCGCCGAATTGTCCATAGAATAACGGCTGCCAGTATGTTCATTGCTTTTTTGGTCATGTCGCTGCTTATCATACATGCATCGGGCACGAGCAATTATGCACAGACTATTGGCTGGGTATTACTAACGTATATACTTGTTTCCGCTATCATTGTTGCTATCTCGAATTTTGGTAGACGCAATGCTCTCATCTTTGAAATTTTGTTTCTAATGAGCGTGCAAGGCATTATACTGGCTGCCGCCTACCTGTAGTACGGTCATCACTTTGCACATAATTGCTAGCTCTAATCCAACCCAGATCCAACTTATCCCCTCGTCCGTAACCAAGTGGAAGAAATGTACGATGCCTTGCAGGCCACATTATCAATCAGACCATATTGCATAATTATTGAGCCTACCTATGGTGGCATTGATGAGACATACGGACAGTTAATGTCGCATGTACAGGATTCTATTTGAGCCGGCGGTATTCTGTACCGCTCCGGTTCCTGGACATGTAGCCACGCTCAAATAGTTCCCGACGCAGTAGTGGCCAGTCACTGAACGTATGCCACTGCTTGAGTAGCTCGTTCACCTCTCGTTCATGATATACAGTACCAAAGTCAAACTTGGTAGCTAAGTATTCAACCACTAGTTCTTTATCAGTATGCTTTGACGGCCAGGCTTTTACCTTGCCGTCATCAGACAAAAAACGTTCTACTGTTTTGTTACTCATGATGCTACTGCCTCTGCTTTCACCGGCTTGTCGGCACTTGGTAAGCGCAAGCTAACCCAGAGCCAGTACAAGAGAAGCAGACTAGCGATAACGGCAACGCCGCGCAAAGCCCAAAAGATATCATACTCGTGTGCTATCCAGCCAATGGCAAAGCTAGCCGGTATAGACACGGCTCGGCCGATTGACGACAAAACGGAGAGAACTGATGCTCGGACAGATGATGGCGTTGCTTCCTGCACTCTTGTTTCGATTTGATTCAATAAAGCCGCCGAAGCGGTTGCCTGCATCATGAACAGTGCGAGGCTAAACCAATTATCTACAAATGACATCAGTATGAGTGGTGCAACAGTGGAGAATATCAGCGTATTGATCCGAGTGCGGAACCGGTGTGCTACGAGGCTGCCAAGTGCCCAAGTAAAGGCGTAGGTGGCCCATAGTATACCGAGAAGCTCTGGTGCTGATATATACCGCAGCATATATAATTGACCGAAATCACCTTTGAACAGCTCGACAATCGCCAGGCCGCTCATGATGATGGTTAGACTCAATAGTAGCTTTACGCCTACGATTGCTCTGGCGACTCCACTGAGCTGTGAAAGCACTTTGAAACAGGAATCCACTCACGATATTGGCGACGCCGGCACCTACTAAAAAAAGTGCATACGCTCGACCCATTATCTTGCTGTACTGCTCCGCTAACCCATGCTCATACAAGCTGTCGTAAATAATCGCTTGATATGTTCCACTGGTTGAAACGACATAAATCCCATACAGGATATAGCCCACAAGATAAGGTGCAAGAGAATGGCTGCTGCCCAAAATGAACGAGCATATGGCCATCGCAATAACGGCTATGAAAAGCATGCCTTTACGGCTCCATCGGTCTGCTAGAATGCCAGATGGTATGTCGAAGATTAGGTTGAAGCCAAGTACGACTGCTGCCGCAACACCTATTCCGACAGCGTCAATTCCAATGCTTTGCATGAATAGCTTCTCGATGCCATACCAAAAAACAAGTCCCACCAGGAAATTACTGATGTACAACTTTTTTATGTTTGATGGCATAGCATCATTTTAGCTAATAGAACGCTAAAGAGATATAGAGTATGGTTGCATCCTGTCATAAAGGATGACCGAGCATTATAATATAGGCAGAAACGGTTTACAGCGGGACGCGCGGCAAGCTGACACTTGGACAGGTAGAAGACGCGCTCGATATTCCTAGTCAAAACCAGTATTCTCAGGTATTCTTTGAATAATCAAAATTGTTTGTTACTGCCATGTCTGCCTCAAAAGAAGTATTCATCCATGATAGCCCACCGCTCTCTCTAGATGGTGTTGAGCTGAGTGCCACGGTCTATGGTCATGCTGATGGTCGGCGTCATGTATATTTTACGGAACAGGGGCAGACGCTTCCTGATACGAACAGACAGGGCGACACCACACGAATTGGATACCGGTTGTATGACGAAGGGGCAATGTTCTTGGGAATGATGGTCAGTCGTGGTCTTCGCGGTCATCATGCTGGCGAGCGTCTACTTGAATACTTTTTTGAAGGAGCGGCAGAGGAAGACGTACCTCTGATTGAAACAGCACACATTCATAAGCCCCTGATTGCAAAGGAGCTAAAACGCGTTGGCCTGCGACCACTCGATGAAAGCTTTGTCGCGGAGATTCTTCCCCGCTCTTCATCTGATGAAACGCATGTTCCAAAAATCCACGTGCTTGAAGCCGCATGTGATCCTGAATTGGTTGTGCAAGGGTCAGAGGCTGGCAAGTTTTATGAAGTAATTCCTCCCGTGGAAGTCGAAAGGTTCTATCCACTGACGACTGAGGATAACATTGTGGCTTTGCATACGCGGTATAGTCTATAAGACTACCAGCGACTGGGAGTCTTCAACTCGGCTGAGATTTACTCCTAAGTAGGAATTTCAGAGGCATGTGCGCCTCCAGACTATAGGGGTTTGTTCGGCTCTCTGAATATATCACCGGGGGGGTATGGTCTGAGCAGGTTGTAGCACATTTGGCTTCTCTTCCTGCCCATAGATATTGATCTGATTCCGACTGACGGCTTGCTGCAAAAGCTCGCCGATGCGCTTAAAGTTGCTAGTATCAACTGGCACGAGTAACGGTAAGATTGTGGCCGTGCTGCAGCGTACCTGGCGTTTGCACAATGAAGCGCAGATCGGTTGCGAAAGTCCCTTGCTCCATGTAGGCACACTCTTGCGCTATGACGTCTGCGAGGTGGGTTAGGCTACCCGCGTCTTCCCGCAGTTGCATCGTTTGGGAAGGGCCGGTAATGCCTGGGTTGCACTGGTCACGGAGCGTGAGCCAGCGATTAGGGTGATAGGGTGAACTTTCGGTGTAATGTGCCTTGAGCCGATTGGCGGCATGGTTGATATCCTCTGTTAGGAGTGGGCGGTACCCTACTACAGACATGTTGCCATTGAGTATATTCAGGAACTGTGGCGTCTCATCGACTCCTGAGCTGCGGATCGCTTTCCCGCCTCGTATCAAAGACCCGTCCTTGCGCATGGTTCTGAGCTTCAGTACAGAAAAATCAGTGCCGCCCCTACCTTGACGACGCTGCACAAAGAACGGAGACATGCGTTCTGAAACTGCAATTCCGGCTGCAGTCATCGCCCCGGCTGTTAATGCAATGAGGCCAATGCTGCCAGCGAAACTGACATCAAGCATGCGTTTTTCGAGACTGTGCTGATAAGGAGATACAAGATATTCTGACATGATTTTCCCAGTTTATCACATATGGTATGAAATACCATACTTCGTAGACGTGCTGAAGCCTAAACTCTGAACAAAAAGCAATCATTCCTAACCATAAATGCTATACTTTATATATGAGTACACAGTCTATCGAACAGTCGACTACAAGCATTGAAGGTGCTACTAATCCGCTTCTTTACCAACTACATGAAGTTGGTCGTACCGCCCTCAGTACTGCCGTCGGTATAAACGTGCAATTTCTCAAAGCCGCCACGGATCCTCTCCTGCGGACAGCTGAGGTTATGGGTATTGAATCCCCTGCCCTCGATCGCACGAGGCGAATCGTCTCAGCAACTGAGCGGATGGCTGAACGAGCTATCCGGCAGTATGATAAGCCCTCATATGATATTGATAGCGTAGAAATTGCTGGCCAGGATGTAGCTGTCAAAGAAGTTGTGGTTAACGACAGGCCATTCGGATCTTTGCTGCATTTTGAGCGCGAGACTGACCGTAAGGATCCGCCAGTACTGGTGGTTGCTCCTATGTCCGGTCACTACTCTACCCTGCTGAGTGACACGGTGCGACAGCTCCTACCAAACCAGGACGTCTATATCACTGATTGGAAAAATGCCCGAGACGTACCTCTGGAGGCTGGACGCTTCGGGCTTGATGGTTATGTCGACGATGTGACGGACTACATTAGAGAGCTTGGGCCAGAAACGAATGTCGTGGCTGTTTGCCAGTCGACGGTACCAGTCCTGGCTGCCATTTCCCGGCTGGCTGAGACTGAGCCGGAGAGCCAACCGCTGACGATGACACTGATGGCCGGGCCGTTGGATACGACTGCCGCACCTTCAGAAGTTACGAAGTTTGCTGAACGCACGCCATTGAGTCTTATCCAGCAGTCCTGGATAACAAAAGTTCCGCAAAAGTATGCTGGTCGCGGACGGCTTGTGTATCCCGGCTTTATTCAGCTGTCGAACTTTATGGCCATGGATCCTCGGCGGCACCAAGATGCTGAGGTCAAGCTGTATCAGAAGTTAGTTGATGCAGACGTTGATCCGACAAGTAGGGCTGATGCCGACAAAATAGAAAAATTTTATAATGAATTTTACGCTACATCTGATAGCGATGCTCAATTCTATCTCGATACAGTCAAGGGGGCATTCCAGGACCACGAGCTTCCAAATGGCACCATGACGCACCGCGGAGAACCGGTCCGTCCTAAAGCAATTACTCGTACTTCAGTACTTACCGTCGAGGGAGCTAAAGATCACATCTCATCTCCCGGTCAAACAGTAGCTGTGCATGATTGGCTTGAAGGACTCGACGACAGCCAAAAGTACCATTACCTGCAAGAAGGTGCCGGCCATTATGGCGTATTCAGCGGCAGGCACTGGAAAAACGAAATCTCACCGCGCATTGGGGCATTCATCCGTGAAGCTGCCCAAAACGAAGGCTATGAGTACGATGAGCCGGCAATTTCCCTCATTGCACCTGAGCAGTATAGCTAGAAACTAAACCTGCTCATGCTTGCAGTCACGGGCTAGCTACGAGACCATATGGTATATGAACCGTGAAAGCTCCCCACTACCCCGTTTCCGAGATCCAAGCTTTCTGGATGAGCGTTCCGGCTTTGAAACGGGACGTTTCGGCGCCCATCACTTGCCCGGTGAAACATGGGCAGAGGGCAATATGTTCGACAGTGCGGTATTCTTTACGCCCAACTGCAATATGGAGGACGCTGTCTTTTCGGACAAAGTGTGGCGGGACGGCTCTCCGGATCGGCTCCGAGCACTAGAAGAACCTGATGGAAGGTTGCTCGGCGAGCTATTCTACAATGACGCCATCCGCCGCCTGCAAGCTATCGAGCAATTGACCTTGCCGCCTAAGTATTCGACCATCCCCAACACAGGGGCTTTTTCGCGGTTCGAGCACATCTGGGGAAGCGCGCTATTTGTGCGGCAGATGTGCCACAAACACGGCATTACCGGGCGTGAGGCATCAAAACTACTGATCCGGACATTACTTTCAGATGTGGGGCAAACAATCGGTTCGCACCTCGGCGACTGGATGTTCCAAGGTGTCGGCGGGGCTGAGAATCAACACGACATGGAGCTGGCCGATTATCTGGAAACTGTCGGGATCAATGACATCCTGCGCCGCCATGACTATGATCCGGCAGACGTGACCTTCCCGGACATAGAAGATTGGGTGGAAGCTCCGCAACCGGATCTCTGTGTCGACCGCGTGGACTACGGCCTGCGCGAGATGAACCGCTGGAATACGGCCGTCAGGATGCAAGGGTTCAAGGCTGATGATTTCACTATCACGCCGGATGGTATGCTCGCTATGACCGACCAGCGCCGGGCACGGATATTTGCCGAAGGCTTTTTGCTGCTGTCGCAGGAGCACTGGTCGGAGCCGACGCACCGCCTGATGATTGACCTGCTCATGCTGCGCACTAAACTGTTTTATGGTGAAGGCCGTACGCCGCGGACCTGGGTATTTGAGCCACTTCCAAAGATGGGTCTTGTCGATTTATACGAAATTCATCCCCGCGACCTGATGTATGTGACAGATCCTGCCCAGGAGCATGCCTATGCCTTCCCTGATCTTGGTGGACATACGATCGAAGCAATTATGACGAGCATTGCCCGCTACCGACGACAGTATGTCTGGCCCGGTCGTCGTAACCGTATCTACAACTACATGGAACAATTCACCGACAGTCAATCATACCAAGACATACAAGCTTCAGGATCATACAAGCCACTCGAGCACGAAGATTTCGGCTCGTACCAGGATGAATACCCGCAAACGCTGCCAGCTGGTTTTGCTATTCTCGATGCCGCAGAGGCTGAAGCTACGCAGCACGACTACTTTATAGATATTCCGCAGCCACCTTTCAAGACGCGGCAGATTGACCCGCTGGTACAAACTGCAGATGGTTTTGCTCGTCTCTCTGAACTGGACCCGTCATACGGAGACCGGCTTGCTGAATACAAGCGAATCCTGTTGGCTCCTAAAGTTGCCCGACTAGCGATTGTCGATCCCAAAACGCAGGAGATGATGCGGAACATTATTGATAACGTCGAGGAAAGCTGGCAGCAGCGCATAGCACAGTCGCGTCGCATGACTCCCGATGAGCTGAGGAGTCTGGTCAAAACTAGTGCCAGTGAACTCTATGGCTCGTACCCTTTTATGACGTTTTTGGAGTATTGACTAAAACTTGCTGTCTGCTGCAAGTTGATTCATATAGCACCAAATTGTGACACCACATAGTATGTGATATAAAATATACTTATGACAGAGATAGATTCTTTTGACCGTGGTACAGATTCACCCTTTGATTATCAGCAGATAGCTGACCGTATATCTCGTATTACTGAGCTTAATGGACGTATCAGAGACCAGAATCACCGTTTCG
>DATHYB010000139.1:0-8351 GCA_035459365.1 Candidatus Limnocylindrales bacterium | reverse complement strand
CGGTCATCAACTTTGACAACCAGCCCGTCAGTATTGAACGGCAGGTCATGACGTTTCGTTTCCCAGGTATCGGCAAATTTCATAATTGCGTCCACGCTGTCTATGACAGCCGCTTCTTTATTTATCAGAAAACCAAGCGCTTTAAGATATTCGTATGCCTGGTGGTTTGTCGGTACATCAGCAGATTCGTCACGCAGGAGATCATATGATCGGAAGTAGAGTTTACGGCTGGCTACCAATGAGGGATCAAGCTGGCGGATCGTACCGGCTGCGGTATTACGGGGATTTGCGAACAGCGGCTTACCAGCAGCCTTACGTTCTTTGTTGAGGGCCTCGAAGTCTTGTTTATACATGACTATTTCGCCCCGGACTTCAGTTCTGCCCTGCAAAAATTTTTGTGCCTCCTGTCCGGCATGCAACCTCAGTGGAACACTCTCGATCGTTCGAATATTAGCGGTCACATCCTCGCCGACAAAGCCGTCGCCCCTCGTGATACCTCGTTCCAGCACCCCGTCCTGGTAGATGAGCGCACAGGCCAAACCATCCATTTTGATGTCAACAAAAAACTGCAGCTCAGCCAGGTCCGGCAATAATTTCACGATCCGGTCTCGCCAAGCCTGGACTTCTTCACGGCTAAAGACGTCATTGAGGCTCAGCATCCGCGAACTATGCGCTACGGATTGGAATTCCGGTGAAGGAGTCCCGGCAACTCGCTGCGTTGGCGAATCAGATGTAATCAGATCCGGGAATTCAGTCTCGAGCTGACTCAGTTCGTGCTTGAGGCTGTCAGCAGCCTCCTCACTCATAATTGATTCATCGAGGACATGGTAGTGGTAGCGATAATCGTTTATCAAATCTCGTAGTTTTACGATCCTATCAGCGGCTTGGTCTTTCGTCATGGCAGGAGCTCCCTATACACCGTATAGCAATAGCTATGACCTATCACTATACTGACTGCCGTCGCTCCAAAAAAGACCCATGGTGCCAGCACTGGCACGAGTAAAATGATCGGTAACAGCAGGAGAGCGCCGGCAACGAGCAGAGCTAGCGGTAAGAACAGCAGCTTCCGAAGCACTATCCATCGCCTGCCCTTAACTAGTTGCTTGGCTGAGCGCAGTGCTTTGATCGGCGTCATATCTGGCAGCGCCACAATATATAGCGCCATCAATGAAGATGCAATTAGATAGAGACTCAGCAGCCCGAGCCCGAAAAACACAAGGGCGACTATAGCTAGTTCAATACCATTTGCAGCGATGCCATTGCCGACAATCAGAGCATAGAGAGCACCGCCGAGCAACAGCGGCAGCAGCTGGAGACCTATCACCAGTAGTACGAGTAGGAACGGCACAAGGGGGTACATGCCTTTGTAATATGCATCCCGAGCGCGGAAGGCTTCTGCAGCCCATACTTTACGCAGCGCCCAGATAATTGCCAAACTAGTAATGATAAACACAAACGACTGGTAAGCACTGGCCGCCTGCCCCGAGCTCGCATCCGTTGTCACGAGCACCGTAAAGAGGGCCAAGCCTGACAGGAGCGGATTTCCGCCTTCTTGGGCAATCGCCTGCTTAAGTTCCGCTATATTCGTACCGCTACTAAAGCCTCGAACGAGCAAGAGGTTGAGGAGCAGGTAGATTGCACAGATCCATACAAACACTCGACGGTTATTCCAGACGTAGCCCACGGACCGCTTGAACAGTGTGACGACGCTCGGAAACTTTTTATTCGCTTGAGCTATTGATCGACCGGATTGTTGGCTGGCAACTACCGGTTCAGTTTTCTGCTCCAGTTTCCTTGGTTCAGCTGACGGCTGCGCCCTTCGTAACTGTTTCTGCTTTTTTGCCATTTTTAGATACGTTTAGGAGTGCGTGTTCATGCTGCGCAACCGTTGGATTCGATCCTCGAGCGGCGGATGCGTACTAAATAAGTTACTGATACCACGGCCCTTCAGGGGATTCGCGAAGAACAAATGCGCCGTCGCTGAATTCTGCACCCTGGTTTGGCTGCCATAGGCCTGAATTTTCTCGAGGGCCCGGGCTAAGCCTTCTGGATAGCGTGTCGCCAAAGCACCAGTTGCATCAGCCAGGTATTCGCGGCGGCGAGATATAGCCATCTGGATAAGCGTCGCCACGAGTGGCGCCAAAAGTGCACCGACTATCGCAAATATTAACACTAACGGCCCATTGTCCTCGTCGTCGTCGCGGAACCATGTCATATGGAGAATGGTATCGGCTAAGAACGAGACAACGATCGTCAACGCAAAAGCAATCATCGAGACACGGATATCATAGTTTTTGACATGGCCCAGCTCGTGGGCGAACACGCCTTCAAGTTCAGTATCATCCATAATCTCCAGAATGCCAGTTGTCGCACACACAGCTGCATTCTGAGGGTTTCGGCCGGTCGCAAAGGCATTTGGTGCCGGATCATTCATGATATAGACCTTTGGCATCGGCAAGCCTTCAGTGATACTCAGGTTTTCAACAATACGCCACAGCCGGGGATTGTCGGATTTCTGAATTTGCTTGGCGCCGTTCACTGCCAGGCTCAACCGGCTCCCCATGAAATACATAACCAACGCATAGATAGAGCCGCCGATCAACGCACCGATGGTAAGGCTCGGCCTACCGGTATATGCTCCCAGCAACAGCCCGAGGAGGCCGATGAACACCACAAAGCCGACTATAATAAGCCAGCTTTTGAATTTGTTTGCCGAAATTTCACTATACATAGTCTAGGTTCCAAGGGTTATCGTTTATCTTTAGTATAGCGCGCCGGACTGAATTAGAACTGAACCTGCACCGGGTTCTGTACGGCAGCAGTTTCAGCCTCGTCAAGCTCGAAGAACTGCTTATCCTGTTTGAAGCCGAGCATACTGGCAATCAGGCTCGTTGGAAACACAGAGCGGGCAATATTGAACTCTCTAACGACACTGTTATAAAAGCGGCGTGAAGCCTGAATTTTGTCTTCAGTGTCAACTAGCTCAGCCTGTAGCTCCTTGAAGTTTTCATTAGCCTTCAGGTCTGGATACGCCTCGGCAACTGCGAACAGGCTCTTCAGCGTCCTTTGGAAGTCGCCTTCGGCCTGAGAAGTTTCGGCAACACCATTGGCACTTAGTGCATTGGCCCGGGCAGCAGTCACTTGCTCAAAAACACTCTTTTCGTGCTGCGCGTAGCCTTTGACGGTATTAATGAGGTTCGGGATCAAGTCATATCGCCGCTTGAGCTGCACCGTGATATCACTCCAGGCCTCTTCTGAGCGGATATCGAGCTTAACGAGCTTGTTGTACAGATAGATAAATATCAGCGCCAGTACGACTACGACAATGATGGCAATAATAGTTGGGGACATGAAGAGCTCCTTTTAGGATTATATATACATTATACACCGCTTCGGACCAGGTATAATAGCTGTAAGCACAACATGTATAGAACTTATAACGCCCGCCCCATACCAGGATCCCGGCCCGTAGCAAAACGTTCCGGCCGGCTTCGCGCGCTCTGGCTTCTACCTGTATTTGGCATTTTGTATATTTCGTATGCCCTGCTCCGGCCTGCTCCGTCGAGCTCAACGGTCATTCTGCCGCCCGTGACACCGGCTCAGGTAAAGGTTAGTATCCCTTGGCCCACTGTCGGCAAGGCAGCCTTCGGGGCTGATGGCTACGGGCTCCTGGATACGCACGGCGAACAAACACCCGCGCCGATAGCCAGCGTCGCCAAAGTAATCACCGCCCTGACAGTCTTGCAGAAGAAGCCGCTCAGTCCTGGCCAGCAAGGCCCTAACATCACATTGACAGCCCAAGACGTCGCCCTGTACAACGAGTACGTGGCCAAAGACGGCGCCACCGTCCCCGTCTTCGAGGGCCAAACTATCACCGAATACCAAGCCCTCCAGGCGCTGATGCTGCCTTCCGCCAATAATATTGCCGATGCACTGGCTATCTGGGCCTTCGGATCAATGCAAAACTATACCACAGAGGCCAACAAGTTTGTGCGGAGCCTCGGCATGCGTCAAACCACCGTTTCTGACGCCAGTGGCTTTTCCCCGGCGACCGTCAGCACACCGGCTAATCTCATCCAACTTGCCGATACTGCGCTTGATAACCCTGTCCTCGCCGAAATTGTCGGACAAAAAGAAGCGATCTTCCCCAATGTCGGCACGATCAGCAACGTCAACAATCTCATCGGACAATACGGTATCCGCGGCATCAAAACTGGCACGACTAATGAAGCTGGCGGCTGTTATCTCGCAGCAGCCGATATTATGGTAGCCGGCAAAAAGACGACGGTCATCACGGCTATTATGGGCTCCACAACTCGACCTCAGGCCATGCGAGACTCCATACCCCTCATCCAATCCGCAGTTTCACAGTTTCGAACCATTCCGATCGTTGCCGCTGGGCAATCGGTCGGGCGCGTCACAACCCCATGGGGTGCGCAAACAGACATCATTGCCGATACATCCTTGAGCGTCGTTGCCTGGAACGGCACGTCAGTCGCACCAGAAGCCAAAAAGCAATCAGTGAAGGTACCCTCCGCCGCGCGCACTGCTGCCGGATCACTGGACGTCGAAGTTCGAGGAGACAAACAAAGGACTGCGCTGCACACAAAAAACGCTCTTAATGGACCAAGCATCTGGTGGCGTCTGACGCATCCCTTCTAAAGTAGACCGCATAAAAAAAGAGCCCCTTCATGTCGAAGGAGCTCTCCATATACTTTGTAAGTCGCCTACTGGCCTTGCGTCTGCTGAATGTTGTTCAGATTCCGGTTTGACAGGTTGAGGGCATCAGTCGCCTTGTTGAGGGCGCTGAGGGCAACTGCCAAAGCAATTGCCGAGCCAATCAACGCGAGGGTTGACAGCAGCTTTGCTACGTGTGAGTTGGTGTGAGCGTCACGGACACGGTCGTTGTCGCGGTCGCGGTAGCTGTATGAATCGTCTGCCATAGGTACTTCTCCTTGTTAATTGACTTAACCATAGTATCCCGTGCTTAGAACGTCATCTGTGAGATATCTGACGCTGAGGGGAATGAGCTGGGAAAAAGCTGAAGCTAACCGAGTATGTGGGACTTGTCCTATCAGCGGTAATCCTGAAATTCTTGAGCTTACTCACTGGCTTTGTGACAGTTCCGGTACCTCCTTCAATCGAACTTCCAAAGGTGTGGCTTAAGCCTCTATGAGAACGCTGGTCTATGATTTGCTAGTCCTCTGCATTGTCGCTGTCAAGCAGTGGAAATAGAGTTCAGCACCCTTACTTTCAGCAGCTCCTCATCAGTGTCAAATTCTGGAGGCCACCCAGACAACAGTATCGCCAATTCGGCTGATTGTGCTAGAGATTCGATATAATTTCCGATATTGTAACGGGATGCGACGAGAGCCATTAGATGACGGCGAGCCAACACCATGGGTAAGGCTGCACAGACCGTTGTATGGACATCACCCTGCCATGTTTGCGATTCAACCACTGGGCAATTTTTTAGCTCTTTAGGAGAGAGAATATGTCGACTGTTGTTACCTGCTACGCGAGCCACACCGGTCGTCACCGCTCGACTAGAAGACTGATGCAAGGCGATCAGTTCACTGTAGATTGCTGCTGGCAGTGCACTATGCGATGCATCAAAGATGAATGAATCTGCCAATAAGCGCTCCGCAACAAACGGCAGTCCAGTGACGCCTAGCTCGCGGTCATGGATTATGGAGATCTGCCCTTCAGTGAAGCCAGCTTCAGTGGCGACTAATTTGATATCCTCAGTTAAACCTGGATTGTCGATAGCGAGGACGATTTGACGAATACCAGACCTCTTCATACCAATCAGCGTAAGGTGAAGAGCCGATTGTGAGCCGAGGTATTCAAACGCTTTCACAGTCGCATGCAATCGTGTCATACGTGTTGCACGTCCACCGACTGCTACCAGTGCTTGAGTGACTATTGGCATTTCAAGCGGATAGTATACGCTCTCGCATTGCAGAGGCAAAGGAGCCTTGTCTTTGCAATGCCACATGGCGCAGGTAGCAATATCACTCCCCTCTTGGGAGTATGCGCTCAATAACTATCTTCTATATTTTCCCTTATGCGCCCACCTAGACAATAAGAAGAAGCCGGAGTAAAGCTCGCTCCGGCTTCTTCAGTAGGGGTGTCCAGCTTCTCTCTGACTCGTTTAATAGGCGGCTGAAAACCCACCTACCCCATTCCATCTTACTACCAAGTATCAGTACTTGGTCTCCACTACTTCACTTCGTGCCGTGAGCAGGAGTCGCGTTGACGAGCTGATATGAGTCCGACATAATTTAGTTATATGAAGCTAAAGATCCGTGAGGGCAAAGGCGGAACAGCCGCCGATGATAGAACTGCAACTCGAGAGGTCCTGTCAGGTTACGTTGATTGGCGCCAGTATCCAATACTTGCTCTCACTCTCGGATTTGGTTGGATAATTGACATGATGATTCCAGCACAGACTCCAAACCGAACTGTAGTGCTACTAGCTAGTGCTGGCGTAGCAGCATTGGCAACATACTATGTACTGTCGAAAATATACACACGTTACCGCAACCAGTGAGGACAAACCTCTACTGATTTGGAGATGTAACTGCCATGCGAGCAGGTAATCAGGTGTTCCTGAGCCACCGAGACGTCAGCATGGTGGGTGCGTTCGCAAGAAGGTCAAGTCCCACCCGCCCTACAAGCAAGGACAGCGGGCGACGGTATACCTCACCTACTCCCAATGTCGAATCTAGATACTAGGTTCGAGATATAGCCGACCGTTGATCTAGTAACTAACGCTTGACTCTTTCGAGGCAATTACTGCCTGAACCACTGGCTTAGTCAATCAAGTCCAAAAATCCTAATAAAAAAGCCGGTCTTGCGACAGACGGTATGAAGATACCCTGCGATTTACCGGTGACACATTGCTCGGAGCAGGCCTTGCCAAGCACAATGGCGCTGTCCTCGCTGCTAGCGAACAGCGGCACACATTCGTCGTCTCGTCCCAGGAAGATGGACTGTATGTTCTAGTTATGACCCTCAAGTGCGAGCATGCCGTGGCCCGAGCCGATTCGCGCTCTTGTTCGACTCGTATTTTCGCCTGTTCGACAGACTAGCCAGGCTTTCGAGGAGGATTGGTCACCTCACACTTTCCTCTAGTTGTCGGGGCCGGACGCGAACAAGAGAGCTGGCACTCCCTCAGAAGGAGTCAACACGACTCGAACAGGCGTCTCTCGGGACAGCAGCCGAGCCAGCTCGAGAGCTATCTCGATCTGCTGAGGACCTGCAAGTTCTTCGACAAATTCAATCGTCTGCGGATATTCGTCAGCACCACCTGGATTCACGTCCGTCGGCATGGCCAGTGACGACAACAAGGCAGGGCGCCGTGGGTTGAGCAACTGAAGGGGTCCACTTGGCAGTAGGATGAATAACCCTGCTGGCCCTTCTCCGAAGTAAGCCACCTCATAATTACTCGGCCCAACGGCCGAGTCTATCGCGCGTTGCGCTTCCTCAACAGTAGAAGCGCCAAGGTGAATGTCTAGATTCATGCTGTCCATATAATCTACTTATAATACTTCTTATGGACACAGTCAAGAAGGGTCAAACCGCTCACGAACTCGCTTACTAGGACTGACCCGCCGGGTGGTCGCCTTCAACGCTTTGATAACCAACAGCGTGACCGTCGTCATCTCGCTTATTGAATTGCTCATGGATACACCCGTAAAATAGCACGCCTCAGATAGGGAGTAGCCAAACAATGACTCCTCTTGACTACTCGCAAGATTACAAGTCTTCCTCCAGGAAATCCAGATCTTCCCTGTACGTCAACCTATCCTGCTATTGTTACTTCTCGGCCTAGGTCCTCGTCGAAATACTCAACTGCATACTTACCTTTAGTTTCGGCTCGAAGACGGTCCACTAGTCGGTACCCAGTAGCCGCGAAGTTCTTTCGTGCTTCCTTAGATTGCCAGCCCCGGTGAAGCACGGCGGTGAATTCATCACCCCAAGCGGTAATATCCTCGATGAGCTGTGGGCTCAATCCAAGCTCAGGCCCATCCAGAGACTCGTAACCATGGGGCGTTATAGCTCCAAGAGGAAAGACATGGTAGTCGGGGATAAGCCGCAAAACAGTTTTCATGTTGATGATTATAGCTCGATTTGATTCCCCGTAAAAGCCACAGTAACTTCCGCCTGTTGTCAGTAGTAGCTTTAACTATAAATCCGTAGCTTTAGCTTATCAGAAGGCCTTGGGAAATCTATGGCGTAAACAGACCAATTTACTGTCCTGATTGGGCCATTTTACTCTCGTGAAAAAACAAAAAGCACCTTACATTCGCAAGATGCTTTTGGTCTGGTGGTCCTAACAGGAGGAA
>DATHYB010000138.1:0-4147 GCA_035459365.1 Candidatus Limnocylindrales bacterium | reverse complement strand
TTGTGCTCCTGCTTTTACCGGGAGGTTTCCCAGGTCTTGTGCCATATCTTATTCTTTGGATTGTCGTGCCAGAAAAACCTGCAGCATAGAACCGTCGTGCTACTATAAATGGATGCAAACGAGGGCACCCCTTTTATGATTACGTATTACACTGACGGCAGTGCCAGTCCGAACCCTGGCCCAGGCGGTTACGCAGTTATCCGCGATATGGAGCCGGCAGTACTCGGAGGCGAACCAACCAATGTGGATACAACAAATATTCGGATGGAAGGCTTTGCCATCATTGCGGCCCTCAAGGACGCAGACGGCCAGCCCTGTGAGATTTACACTGATAGTGAATTCTGGATCAACGTCATCACCAAGTGGTCGCTCGCTTGGGAAAAGAACGGTTGGAAGAAAAAGGGCGGAGAAATCAAAAACCTAGATATTGTCATGGAGGTATGTCCATTATATCGACAGTCGCAGGCCAAGCTCACTTGGGTACGCGGGCATGCCAACGATCCTGGCAACGAACTAGCCGATCATTGGGCAAATGAGGCCCGCAAGCAACAGCTGGCAAAACGTCGGTAGTTGATCGCTCGAATTCCAAAGCATATTCTTCTTTACAATGTTTATCATCAGCTTGCAACGACTGATTGTTGGGCGTACAGTAGTAAAACTATGAGTGTCGAACAATTAGGGCCAGTTGATGATGGTAATCTCTATCCAATGGTGCCGGTAGAAGAAGTGAAAATATTGCAGGATGTGGCTATGGGGCATCTTAGACATCGCTACAAGACGAAGCGTGCGTACAGGATAGAAGAACATTTTGAGCCGGCTATCCAGAAACGCTTCACGAACGCTATGGTCCAGGTGCCGTCCGAAGGCAGCCGGAACCGGGCAGGCACCGATTTGTGATTTTTGATAATGGCGATACTGATCCAGCTACGCAGCCCGGTTATGATACTTATTTAGGTGTATCAGTAGCCAAGGATCGAATCTACCGCGATCGATGGAATATGCATATCACCCTCCGTACTATTCCGCTTCAGGATGAGGACTGGCAACCTACTGCTGAAGATCCTGAAGTGACCACGTGGGAGCAGTATGCGTTTGATTGGCGCCGGGACGAGGAGCTGTGCCGTGAGGCGGTCCTTCGAGAGAAAGTTTATGAGCATATGGTTATAGATAACGAACACGTAATTGTCGGACTACCCGGTACAATTCGACCGCTAGGCCAAGGTGATTGTTGGAAGCTATGCGACAAACTGGTGCGTGTTGCCGAGGTTGTAAGCATGTCGCCCGAAGACGAGCTTGCCCAGATCCACCGCCTAGCACTGCGCGATAAGTCGTGAATTTAAGTTTTTGTGGTGGTCTTTGACTGAAGTCTATAATAGTGATAAAGTAGCGCAGGTATACATTAGACTGGACGAAAGAGGAAACTTATATGACCGAACCTAACCCTGAATATCCCCGTCAACATAAAATGTCAAGGTTGCAGCGTTTCATGGTGATTGGCCTTGGTGCATCTGCTGTCGGGTATGGAGGCCCAACTCTCTATAACGAAATCCAGGATAGGGAACAGACAAGACCTAAAGATTCTCAGAAATTGCTCGATGAAGAGGATAAGCTAGGTTTAGACCGTGTACCTCCTGCCTTTCCTGAAGTAGGCATTTCTTGGGATGGGGATATGATGGTATGGAGCGGTAAACATGCCGTAAAAGTGCTGAGACCTATGCCAGTTTCATCTGTCAATCAGCTTGAGCCCCACTACAACGATGTAGCAGCCGCCTCACCAAAGCGAGATATAAGTGCCTATTTACTCGGTTTACAGTACCTTGATGTTGATAGCAAGGATGCTGGCAAAAAGTGCTTCAGCGTTGAAAGCTCCGTTCGAGGTTATCCTTTGAAAGGAATTGACGTCCGTCCTGAGACGTGTAAAGCAGTCTGGGACATCGCCCTGCGTTCAGGCAGTATCCAGATTCCTGAAGATCTTAGGCAGCCTTCGCCTCAAGGGCCTGAACTAGCTCCGGAGAATGACGGTCGGAAGGCATAGAGTATCGTAGGACGCCCCAGCTTGCTACTATGTGATTATGCAAAACAAATCAAGAGCATCGGAACCGTCAAAACCCTCTACCCAAGATCAGCCTACCAAACAATCACAGTCCAATGGTCGAGGCAGATCTCGAGCATCGACAGGACCTTCCGTTCAAGACCAGAAACGTCCACAAACGGCCTACGCATTCATAGATAGTCAAAACCTCAATGTCGGCGTTCAGAAATTCGGCTGGAAAATGGACTGGCAGAAGTTCCGCAAATTCCTAGCAGAAAAATACGGTGTGACTAAGGCCTACATGTTTATCGGCTACGTACCGGAGTTTGAGGCGATGTACGAGCAGCTGCACGACGCCGGTTACTTGATCGTACTCAAGCCGACGTATGATATGAGCCGGCCTCAGCCCGAGCAGAATGCTGAAGCAAAAGAAGACGGCGTACCTGAGGAGAAAAAACAGGTAAAGGGCAACATTGATGCCGACCTGGTGCTTTGGGCCATGAAAGAAATTTCTAATTATGACCGAGCGGTGCTGGTATCGGGTGATGGTGACTTTTATTCGTTGGTTGAATATTTAGAATCTAAGAAGCGACTGCATAAAATACTAACGCCAAGCTTCCAGTATTCACAGCTCTACAACAAATACGAAGCCTACATAGAAAGGCTGGACCAGCACAAAAAAGAGCTGCGGTATTACGACCGGAAGCGCAAATAGGCTAGAGTGCGCCCCTTGCTACTGTCCGTGTGAGCGGCCGAGTTTGATCTTGATAGCGTACTTCAAGAGTGCGAAACGTGATTTTGTCCAGGGCTGTGTGTTGAACTGACTGTTGTCGAAGGGTATTTTGCCGATAGGTATGTCAAGAACCGTATAGCCGTCTTTTTTGATCATTTGCTTAACTGATGGCAGATGTAAAAACGGCTGAGCGACGGGTACGACAACCTTGATACCATGAGTTTCACAGTATGTTTTAGCTGCTTCCCAAACTCCTCTGCTATCGAGGTAGCTTCCATCAGTTGGAGGGCCAACAGAGAGGGCAGGACGAAACTCTTCGCGGTTATACCAATGTAGAGCACGGGCAATTTCCCATTGGGCGAGCATGACAGCTGGCGTGCCCGGACGCAGCCGGTGCTTGCACATAATCATGGCACGGGCCAGTTCAATATTACTCGGGTTGGGTTCGAGCGGTTCCGGGCGGAGGGCGAAAGAAAAGCCGATGATTGCGATGGGTGCTGGCATGTAGTAAACAGTCTCTCTGAGTTTGATTATGACGGGCGCTTCCGGTATGGCAAACAGGGTTCCCTAACGAAATATTCATATAAAATAACACAACTGACTGCTATTGCCAAAAATGGCCGTTCTATTGCCGGTTTGTCTAGTTCTTGCTGGCATCAATCACGCTCAGTAGAGCAGTCATAGCCACGCCTATACGCGGGTCAAGCTCGACATCGGCCTGTGAGCGGTCGAGGCTCATTTTGACGATGAATGGATTCTTGCGGTGCAGGATGGTGGCCGCCGTTCCTGTCGTGGTGCCGTCTTTGGCAGTCGTGAGGCTATAGGTGAGTGGTACGGCTATCAATGCCAGATCAATAAACGGACCGGCGATGGGTATGATGCCAACGTAGCGCCGGACCAGTGCCAAACTGCCGCTTGTTTCTTGCAAGCGGGCGATAGGGTTTTCGGCTGCATCGAGGATCTCCCAGTTGTCACGGACAAAGGTGGAAGCGAGGCCTTTGCGCCTGAATGAAAAGAGCAAGGTATCCGTCGGACCGTCGTAGACATCGTAGGTAGCCCCAAAATCAATGATGGTTCGGGCATGGATACGCAGGAGCTCCTCTTGTTTGGATTCGTCGCGGTAGATACGGACGTCTTCACGGAGCACCCAAGCTTTCATGGCTATGAATCCGGCTAATTCATCGGTTGCCGGGTCCTTTATGGTGATTTCAGCGCCAAAGACCTTCAAGAACCTGCGCCGAAATTCTAGCACTTTGTACTGAGAAAAATCCATATAAACTCCTTAACTATTTGCAGGGCATTGTACCATCATATACTCGAGCGATCAGTAGAAAATTCGGTGCTTGCAAAATGCTTATGTAGTGTAAAATAACTACAAATGG
>DATHYB010000137.1:0-2691 GCA_035459365.1 Candidatus Limnocylindrales bacterium | reverse complement strand
GTCCAGCCTAGTGCTACTAAGGATGCCAAAATGCGGTCCTCGGATATTCTTCACTCGGTTATAAAGTTTCGGGTTATGACAATTGTCTATGTCTTGAGCGTGTCCAGCGCCTGGAATATATCGGCGATGCTCACCTGAACTTTGTTCAGTCCATCGCCGGCGTAGTAGCTCTGCTCTGGGTTTGGACCTATAACCCGTGGGAGTGCGGCCCATTCTTTGGCGAGATTGGCGGCAAACTCCTCACGTGACAACTTTTGATCAAGGTAGTCGCCTACGCCGCGCCGCTCGAGTAGTTTGATAGCCAGTTCATCCTGAAGCTGTTTATCAAACTTCGCTTCCGTGTCTATGCCGTGCTCCTTTACCAGTCCTTGCAGTGTCGGGCGGATAAACTGGTACTTTCCCACTGCGCTGCTCGGACTGCCCTGCTTGACGTATTCCTCCTGCCAGAGGAGTACTTGCTTCACTGTCATATTGGTGAACAGAATGGACGTATTTGACGCATTGCCGTAGTATGCGTTGTAATTGCCCCGGCTCTCACCTTTCGCGATTGTATCGAGCAGATGGCTGAAGTTGGCATTGTCGATTTTTGAATTCATGAAATAGTTTTGAGCATAACTGAAGCCTATCAGGAGCGTCAGGGCCAGTGCGGCGACAACTATTGATGTTTGCCGCTTCTTGCGCAGTAGCTTGCGCTTCAACAACCGCCACTTGAGCGCTTTGATTCCCATCCTGAGTCTATGCCCCACTCCATGCCGTTTAGCCTATGGCTTCTATTGTTCGTACGTATTAGTGCTCAACTATTATATCAAGTAATGCTATGACGAAATGGTGCTGCTCATCAGTTCCTTGGCAAAAAGGCTTGCGTGCAGGAAACTAACTTAACTAAATTTCGAACTATTTTGTTTTAAGTTCACTTGCGAGCGCTTCCAAAACGTCGGCTGATGGTAGGCTCAGGTCCATTTAGACGCTCATGGTTCGAGATTCTTTTGCTGCCACGGCTCTTTGTTTGATTTCTTGAAGTGCAATTGAAACTTCTTGTTCTTTTGATGAACCGTGGAACTCCTGACGGACGACCTGCAAAGTCGTATCTAGGTCTTCTTCTGTATCAAAGCGTCCAGCTGTTACGGCTAATAGATGCTGCGGAAACACTTCTCCTAAAAGGTGTAGCCACCGGGAAAAATCTGCATCTTCTAAAGGGCTGACCTTATGATCAATATCGAGGACCTGCTCGCTAGATCTCAGGATGGTCACATCGGTCGACGTATAGATATCTTCGCGTCGAACAGTGAGTTTATCGGCAGATCCAGTAGCTTCAACGTCAGTAAGTCGGGTATATTCTATATTACCGCTTGAGCTAATAAAAGCTTTGATATATTCAGCCGCTCCATATGAAAGAATGTGCGACTTCTCGCCTACAGCGGGCCCTTGTTCTTGTATAACACGCCCCCAATAATACATGGAGTTTAAAGTGTTTGTGGTTAGTATCTCGCCGGCAGCAATCGTCAAAGCATTCACTACTTCTATTTCTGACAACCGGTCAGCAGTTTGCTTGTCAATAGTGCCTTCGTAGACGTCCAGGAAATAATCAGGAGAAAAAGGGTGCTCTGTAATCGTTGGGCTATTTTCTATGCCGAGCTGTACAACGTGTATTCTCGGATATTCATCGAGCAACCGCTGGGACTCGGCAATAATCTGGCTTATATGATGGCCATTTGCAGCTAAATATTCAGATGATGGTAGAGACATAGTAGGACAACCATACTATAAATGGTGATAATGCGCAATTATCTCGCTTAGAAGGTAGGTTTACCATTAGATTCTCTGGTATACCCATATGAAGACACTCACTTGAACCCAAAGCAAAATTATTAATAGAAATATGACAGAGCATCATCTAGTATGTTAGAATTATCAAATTACATAAAGGGCTTAAAGAACTATGGCCAGAACAGCAACTGAAGTAATACAAGACCACTTGATGAAGCGTTTATCCGGCGACATAGAGGGTGACATCAAGGAAAATTATTCCACTGACGTCATTATTTTGAGCAGTTTTGGAGTATTTCGTGGCCACGCGGGCGTAAGGGAATCGGCGGCAAAGCTAGCAGCTGAAGTTGGAGACGCGACGTTCCAGTACAACCATACGATCATAGAAACCTCGTGCGCCTTCCTGGAATGGACCGGAGAATCAGACAAAAAAATTGTGAGAGACGTGCCGACACATTTGTTGTGTCAAATGAAAAAATAGTTATGCAATCCATACATTTTTCAGCTGTAGAAAAATGATAGTGTAGTCTGGGTGAGTACGAATCTTACGGTAGCGGAGTGGTATAGGAATGTACTCCGGAAAGCTGTAGTCACAACATTTAACCTATAAGAACTACTTTGCTTTCCAAAGTATTCAAAATGATTGATATGCACAGGTCCGCTATAAGAATGATTACAGAATGTCTGTCTTTTGAATGTCATACTAGCAGAGCTATTAAGCAATAAGGGAGATTAGATATGACGCGATTAAAGACACTGAAGAATATAAGCACTGGTACGGCTGCAGCCGTGCTTCTGACAGTTGTTGGTAGCACTGCCTCTGTTGGCGCTATACAGAATAGCCAGCACTCGATGAATACCGCCTCGAGTTCATCTATGCATATGCAAGACTCATCTATGCAAATGCATATGCAAGATCAGAAC
>DATHYB010000136.1:0-9797 GCA_035459365.1 Candidatus Limnocylindrales bacterium | reverse complement strand
TGCAGGGAAAGGCTTCGCGGGCATGATGACTTTCAAACTGAGTCGCGAGCAGGGCTAGCTCTTGGCCGTCTTGCTTGTAATAGCAGGGGTAGATGCCGGTCATGCCTGGTGTGATGATGCCGTCAAAGACGAGGGTGATTTCATACATTCCTGGGTAGAGCATCTCATCGCTGTGGACGCGGACTTCATCAAAGCTGCGCTGATGATTGATGCGGACGACCGGTATGTCGCGTTCTCCCTTTTTATCGCGGTAGATAATGCGGGCTGATGTTACATTCAGGCCTTTCTGGTGAAAGGTGAGGCGCTGGCTTGGACGGCCGACTTTCTTGCCCCGAATGGTCACGGTGCCATCAAATTTCATGCCAGCCCTGTCAAGCTGGATGCTGAGTTCATAGTGTTCAGGTTGGAACTGGTTGAAAAGGCGGGTAACTGTTGTCATCAGCATATTGTAGCATCGCAGCAGGGCTGTTTGAGATTAGAAATGTCTCAGTTTTCGGACTGAGCCGCTCGACATATCATGATATGTAGTAAAACTTGCACTTCACGGCCGTATGCCCTATGATAGGTAGTATCAGTCGGCCGCAGCGGTCGACTTTTTTCGTAGAAAGCCCCGCTCAAACTGGGGCGCATGTGAGACAAGAAGGAGATACACATGGATCTAGATATGAAACAACTAGCAGTCGCTATCAAAGCAATTGCCGAAGAGAAAAACTTGCCAGAAGACACCGTTAAAGAAGTCGTTGAGCAAGCCCTGGCTGCCGCCTACCGCCGTGATTATGGCGACCGCGAGCAAGAAGTTCGCGTCACTATGAACCTCAACACCGGAGATGTTGATGCCTACATCTCAAAGGAAGTTGTTGAACTTGTCGGAGACGAGGCCTACGAGCTGAGCCTGCAAGAGGCCCAAGTTATGAAGAAAGACGCTGCAATCGGTGACATCATCGAAGTTCACGAAAAAGTCGAGAACTTCGGCCGCGTTGCCGCCCAGACAGCTAAGCAGGTCATTTTGCAGCGGTTGCGTGAATCCGAGCGCGAAATCATCATGAACGAGTACGAGGACAAAATCGGTACAGTTATCAATGCAGTCGTCTCCCGCGTCGAGGGCAACATCGTCCGCATCGACCTGGGCAAGGCTCAAGGCATCATGCCGCGCAGTGAACAAATCCAGGGTGAGCGTTACTACCCCGGTCAGCGCCTCAAAGTTTTCCTCAAAGACGTCGAGCGCGGCTACCGTGGTCCCCAGCTCGTGGTGTCCCGCGGCAATGCTCAGTTCATCGAATTCCTGTTCCGCTCGGAAGTTCCTGAGATGGAGAGCGGCGCCGTTGAAATCAAAGGAATTTCGCGTGAAGCAGGAGTTCGCAGCAAGATCGCTGTTGCATCAAATGTACCCGGTGTCGACCCAGTTGGAACCTTCGTCGGCGGCCACGGCACCCGCGTTAATGCAGTGATGAGCGAAATCGGCGAGCAAGAGAAGATTGACATCGTGGTTTGGAGCGACAACATCGTCGATTACATCAAAAACGCTCTTAGTCCCACTAATGTTGCGAGAGTCGAAATTGACGAATCCCGCAAGCGCGCCCGCGTCATCGTACCCGAGGACCAACTCAGTATTGCCATTGGTAAGAGTGGTCAGAACGTCCGTTTGGCCAGCAAGCTCAGCGGTTACGACCTCGATATTGAAGCCGAAAACGCTAATCAACCCCTGGTTGAAGGAACGATTGAGACAACTGAACTTCCTAAGGTACCAAAGCTCAAAAAGAAGTCTGATCTCGAAAACTCGCTGCTTGAAGCTATTGAAGAGCACGGCGAATAGGCGATTTTAGCTATGAAAGATTGGCCTGCTCGTACTTGGAAAAAGCTAGCTATATACGCCGCTGTAATTCTAGGACTCGCTACATTCATTGGACCGGCAGTAATTTTGCTTCCAATCTATAGCCTGGTTGGTTCGAATCCAGGAGGAGCGAACACTGCGGTAGATCAAACGTTACATAGAGCAACGGTTTATCTTGATATCCTGTATATAGTTATAGCGCTTGCGCTACTGACATTAGTGATAGCTATGATTGGCTATGTCATTGCGAGAAAAAGGGAAAGACACATATAGCAGACATTTGGCCTCGAGTTAATGTACGAACTAAGAAAATTAGCACTCTTGACTCGAGAGTGCTAATTTTTTATGATAGAAGTATCGCTTTGAGAGCGGATGGACATAAAAACTAATCTGACGATGTATCAATCCTCACAGCCCAACGTCAGGGTGTCTCGATACAATATAAGCAGACCCAGGCCAACGACCTAAGACACTGGTTCCGCAGACTCAAAATAAAGACCATAAAGCTCAACTAGTAACTCTTGGCGAGTAGAAAGGTGGAGAACTTATATGATGCCAAACAGCCCTGACTTCCAGGAATTTTTGAATCACTTAACCAACAATGCGCTCAATAGCTTGAAGCATGCTGATGCAATTGCCCGTAGCTTTGGCTCTGCCTACATCGGCACTGAGCACTTGCTGCTCGGCGTGCTCGCCCAAGACACGAGCATGGGCGCTAAGCTACTGGAAGGTGCTGGCGTGACGCTTGATCGGGCGCGCATGGCCCTCAACCTGACGCCAAAGACGCTTGTTATCAATATGGGCGCCAAAGGCCTCAGTGAGACAGCCAAACTGACGCTCAAAATGGCATATGATGTTGCGCAGGACTACAGCCAAGAGTACTGCGGAACGGAACATATCCTCTACAGTATCCTCAGTCAAAAGAATGCCCGGGCGACAGTGCTGCTCCGCGACATGAACATTGATGTCGACAGTCTGACTAACGAGCTCGAGCAGTTCCTGAACCGTCAGCAGTACGACGATAGCGATATGGGCGACGTTGGCACGGCTCGCCGCGGCAAGAAGGGCAAAAAGACCGCCCTTGATTTCTATGGTACTGACATTACCGCCCAAGCGCGGAGCGGCAAACTCGACCCGGTTGTCGGCCGTGACAACCAAATTCGCCGCGTCGTCACGATCCTGAACCGCCGAACCAAAAACAACCCGGTTCTGATTGGAGAACCTGGTGTCGGTAAGACGGCCATTGTCGAAGGTCTGGCTCAGCGTATTGTAGCTGAAGACGTTCCAGACAGCTTGCTCGACAAACGGATTGTGATGCTTGATCTTGCCGGCATGATCGCCGGTACCAAATACCGTGGTGAGTTCGAAGAGCGCCTCAAAAAAGTTATGGGTGAGCTCGAGAATGACAAAAAGACTATCGTGTTCATCGATGAGCTGCACCTGATTGTTGGAGCTGGTGCTGCTGAAGGTGCCATGGATGCGGGAAACATCCTGAAACCAGCCCTCGCTCGGGGCAAAATCCAAGTTATTGGTGCGACGACGACAGCCGAGTACACCAAGCACATTGAGAAGGACGCCGCCCTGGAGCGCCGCTTCCAGCCGGTGCAAGTTCCTGAAACAAATCCAACAGAAACTTTAGCTATCCTCAAAGGTCTGCGCAAGCACTACGAAAAGTTCCACGGCGTTGAAATAACTGACGAAGTCCTGGAAGACACCGTCATGCTTGCCAAGCGCTACATCAACGATCGTTTCATGCCAGACAAGGCGATTGACCTGCTTGATGAAACTGCCGCCCACCTTCGTGTCGACAAAGGTAAAACCTCGCCGGAAGTCCGTAAGCTGCAAAAAGAAATGAAGCTCGTCAATACGCGCATCGAAGAAGCGGTTGACGCTGAAGATTACGAGAAAGCAGCTAAAGAGAAGACGAAGGCTAGCCAGCTGCAAGATGAGCTGAGTAAACTGCAGGCAAATGGCCAGGAGCCAAGGCGCTTGAAACTAACCAGCGAAGATGTAGCCGAGGTTGTGTCGCGTATCACTGGTGTACCAACTCGAAAAGTCATTCGTTCTGAAGCCAAGTACCTCTTGAACCTCGAAAAGACCATCGGCCGTCATGTTATCGGCCAGCAGGAAGCTATCGAGGCTGTGTCTCGGGCTATCCGCCGTAATCGCTCAGGTATTGGTGCGACGAACCGTCCGATAGGGTCGTTCATCTTCTTGGGTCCAACTGGTGTTGGTAAAACCGAGCTGGCCCGCGTGCTTGCCAAAGAATTCTTCGGTTCGGAAAACGCACTTGTCAAAATTGACATGTCAGAATTCGGCGAACATCACAATGTCTCGCGGCTTGTCGGTGCTCCCGCAGGGTATGTCGGCTACGACGAAGGCGGACAGCTGACTGACAAGATCCGTCGCCAACCATATAGCCTAGTTCTGTTCGATGAGATAGAAAAAGCTCACCCGGACGTCTTCAACATGCTTCTGCAGCTGCTCGAAGACGGCTACCTGACGGATGCTAAAGGCCGACGGATTGACTTCACGAACACTATCGTCATCATGACGAGTAATATCGGCGCGCAGAAGCTGCAGAAAGAAGCGAGCTTCGGCTTCCAGGCAGTTGATCGGGATGACTTCAAAGACCTTGATACGCTCCACGAGCGCAACCGCGACAAAGTACTTGATGAGCTCAAAAAGATGATGCGTCCTGAACTGCTCAACCGCATTGACAAGATGATTGTCTTCCGAGCACTGACCAAAAAGGATGTTTACCGCATTATCGACCTGCAGCTTGATGACTTGCGCAGTCGTTTACAGAAGCAAGGTGTTGGTCTCGACGTCAGTACGGCAGCCAAACAGTACTTGCTCGACAAGGGGTACGACTCAAAGAATGGTGTTCGACCGCTGCGCCGCCTGATCCAAGACACGATCGAAGACCACGTTGCACTCGAGTTGCTCGGCGAATCCCTCAGCAAGGGGCACATCCTCCAGGTTTCGGCCAAGAAAGGCGAACTTGCATACGCTGCAGAGAACGAATAGCTGATATACTGCTCGTATGAATGAACAGCCTCCTCGTCGCCGTGGGCGCCTGCTCACTCTAGTCCTCCTGCTTGCACTGCCGGTAGGAGGACTGACGCAGGCGCAGAGGATCCAGGACGCAATCCGTCTTGCTGGCTATGAAGCGCCGGCAGAGGTAGCACAACTCGCCCGTGAGACGTCCATGTCCAATGAGGGCGAGAAGCTGTTTTATGTAAATCATCCAATTGTCGCCAACCGAGCATCCTTCAACCAGTACTGTCGCAGTCGCGGCGAGCAGACCATCGTACTAGGCTGTTATCATGGCAAGGACCGCGGCATCTATTTGTTCGACGTGAATGACCCACGTTTGACGGGAGTGGAGCAGGTGACGGCGGCTCATGAAATGCTGCATGCTGCCTATGACCGCTTGTCACGTTCAGAGCGCACGAGGATCGACGGATTGCTCCAAGATTATTATAAGACGAAAGTAACTGACCAACGGCTGAGAGAAACAATTGCAGCTTACGAAAAGTCAGAGCCGAATGACGTCGTCAACGAAATGCATTCTATTTTTGCGACCGAAGTAGCGGAACTGCCAGCCGAACTTGAAACCTACTACACACGATACTTTGTGAACCGGAAGCAGGTGGTGGCGTATGCGGATCGTTATCAACAAGAATTTACGGCTCGCCGTGATCAAGTTGCAGGATATGACCGTCGCTTGTCGGCGCTCCGCGAATCAATGAATGCAAACCGTACTGCTCTGGATCGCCAGGAAGTGGAGATAGTTGCCGAGCGTCAACGACTCGAGGAGCTCCGTCAGGCAGGCGAAGTCGGGGCATATAATGCATCAGTCGTTGGCTTCAATACTCGAATTGAACGCTATAACGCACTGATAGCCACAACACAAGCTCAAGTCCGAGAATATAATGAGATTGTTGGTATCAGGAATTCACTCGCGCTTGAGGTCAAAGAACTTGCCGCTTCAATCAATAGCAATTTAACCCCTCTACAACAATAGAAACAGATTATGGCCAAGAAGCCTTCTTCACGATTTGCTTGTACGAACTGCGGTGCTACAACGTCAGCCTGGGCTGGACGCTGTCCGCAGTGCGGTGAGTGGAACACACTTGAAGAAGAAGTACCGATTGTCACTGCTGTACATGGACGTACGCTTAGTAGCGGGCAAGCTCTCAAGCCGCAGCTTGTAAGCGAACTCGTCGCTGAGGACCAAAAACGTTTACCGACAGGAATCGCCGATGTTGACGTTATCCTCGGTGGCGGTATAGTCGCTGGCAGTGTCAACCTGATTGCTGGGCAACCGGGTATTGGAAAAAGTACGCTGCTGCTTCAGCTTGCTTATCAGGTTGCCGGGCATGCTTCGGTACTCTATGTCAGCGGCGAGGAGTCGGCGCATCAGATAGGCATGCGTGCGTCACGGCTCGGAGCTACCCGATCGAATCTGCAACTCGCTACCAGTTCGTCGGCAGATGATATTGCTGCCACGATTGCTAGCGGTTCGTTCAATCTCGTGATAGTTGACTCCATACAGACAGTAGCCAGCAAGGACGTCGCATCGAGCGCGGGAACTGTTTCACAAATTACCAATAGCACGCATCTTATCACTGCTGCTGCCAAACAAGTCAACACGGCGGTCGTCCTCGTAGGACATGTTACCAAAGAAGGTTCGATAGCCGGACCAAAGGTTCTCGAACATGTTGTGGACGTCGTACTGCAGCTAGAAGGTGATCGTTATGGAGGCTTTAAGATCCTGCGAGCGATCAAGAACCGCTTCGGCAGCACCAGTGAAGCCGGCATTTTCGAAATGAAGGAGTCCGGACTTATGCCTGTCGAAAACCCTTCAGCTGCACTTCTCGAAGAACGGCAGGTCAGTGATGGCTCGGTAGTGTTAGCTACGCTTGAAGGAACACGGCCGCTCCTCGTCGAAGTCCAGGCGCTGGTCAACAAAACAAGTTATGGCTATCCTAAGCGGGCTGCTAGTGGCATCGACCTTAACCGTGTCAACCTGCTTATAGCCATGCTCGAGCGACGGACGAACCTCAACCTTGCAGAGCAGGATGTTTATATTAATATCGTCGGCGGCATGCGGATTACTGAGCCGGCGGCGGATCTCGCCCTCTGCATGGCAATTGCTTCGGCTTCCCGGGGGCTGCAGCTGAAACAAAATGCAGTCGTCTTTGGTGAAGTTGGACTCTCCGGAGAAGTTCGACATGTACCATTTGCCGAGAAGCGGATAAGTGAAGCAAAGAAAATGGGTTTCGAGGCAGCTATTGGCCCGCGGTTACGGATTGATCATGCAGACCCCTACCTTCGACCTGTCAGCTCGGCCCGCGACGCGCTCAACCAATTCCTCGAACGGGAGTAAGGCTTTATGCAAGTTCCTACGATCATCATTGATAGCTGCGGTTTAATTGATGGCCGAATTGAGCAGCTCGTCGCGGCGCATATGTTACTCGGACGTCTCGTTGTGCCAGATTTTATAATCGATGAGCTGCATATACTGATTTCTGGTGAATCCGCGCTCAAGCAGCGCCGGTCTGAGGCTGGTCTAGGTACATTAGTAAGATTACAAACCCGTGGGAAGATAGCAATTTCCGAGACTACGGAGCCGCTGCCCGATACTGTGCCTGTTGACGATCGTTTGTTGCTACTCGCACAAGAGCTGCAGGCGTACCTCTACACCATAGATCAAGAACTTATAGGACGAGCCGTAGACCAAGGGATTTGCGTCGTTAATGTTAACTCTGTTACTCATCTGCTGCAACCGATGTACTTTCCTGGCGACAGATTGACAATTGAACTTATTAAACGCGGGGAGCGTCCTAATCAAGCTGTCGGCTATACAGCCGAAGGCATCCAAGTAGTCGTCGATCATGCCGCTCGGTATATTGGATCTTCAGTCGTGGTGGAGTGCCGAAAAGTGCATCAAACTACGGCAGGTCGTATGATCTTTGCTCGACTTGTGTAGCGGCAGAACATCCTCTCGAAATACTCATACGCTGTGAACTATAACGACGCGGACAAATCTAATAGGACATGCGTGGTGTCCTATTAGTGCATCAAAGCCGATAATCTTTCGAAGCGGTAGAAATCGTCGTATTAATCAGGGAGGCTAAAAATTTTGCTATCGAGTCGTTGTAACGGCTTCCTCACCCGTGCTGTCGATAACGACAACAGAGATACCACCTGGGTACTTGTTTCCATCACACTCGGTGTCGGTTCTTTGCCCCGTACAGATAGGATTTGAGCGTGCTGCATTGAGATAGACCTGATAAGGTCCTGTCCCGCCCGACCAGCGATATTTACCGTCCTTGGCTGAATTGAACGTCAATTTCTTGTTCGAGCTTTCAGCAACCGTCGTCGCGATGCTTGCGCTATCAGTGGCATCGTACAGTACGCTGTCGATGACCCGAGCGGTAATGGTAGTCTGACCAGATTCAGTTGGCTTAAAGTTGAAAGTTACGGTGCTGGGAGATTCAGATACATTCATGGATTTAATGACTTGGCCATTGACGCTGAAGTTGACGGTGCCAGGAAATTGAGCGCGGGCAGGGTCAGTCAACGGATGCGTACCTTGAGTGACGGTTGCCGTAATCGGACAATCGTCGCCCGAGCGGCACGCTTGAGGTGCTGTCAATGTGATTGATGGTGGAGCGTCTCCACACTTATGGACATCATCTGAGCCTGTCGACGTAGTAGCCGTATTTGATCCACCACCGGCCCATTGGTCGACATTCCATAAGTTAGCATTACTGTTACCGAGAGTTTGCTTCGCAAGTGCCGGCGTACAGCTGGTGGCCGTTTTGTTCGAGACCTTGTCCGTAACCTGTGTGCCGCTGCCCGCAGCTTTGGGTTGGTACCAAGAAGGGAAAAGGTCAGTGTTTTGGCTTGGAACAACTTCACCCAGTGTCGAGACTTTGTTGCGGACTACGAACGCTGGTAGTGTCTTGACACCAGCAGGTGCCGACCAGTTTTCAGCTTTTAGGTTCGCATGGGCTGCTTCCATCCAGCCGCGCGAGATGGGCGACGTGAGGACCTCCATAGATGTGCCGCGGATTTCTTTTTGCCGAGTATGGTGGCCGATCCATGAAATAGTAGCGTATTGCGGTGACCATGAAGCCATCAGACCATCATAGTTGTCATTGGTCGTTCCGGTTTTGATAGCAAAGTTCCAGCCGTTTTTCTGTTTGTGGTACTTGTATGAGCCTGGCAGGTAACTGGCATTTGGATCGCTAGCCATCATGTTCACAATATAAGCTGCATCAGGCTTGATGACCTGTTTAGCTTTTGGCTGAGTCCATTCCATGATCGGCTTGCCGCTACCATCAGTAATTTTGAGGAGATATGTTTTCGGCAGAACTGAACCATTACGTGCCAGACTGGCGATGCCATTTGCATGGTCGTCGAGGCGGACATAAGCGCCGTCACCGATGGCTGAAGAACCATAACATTGCGATTCGTCGGCTTTTGTCGCGTTACTGACATCAGTGCCAGGGCGGTAACAGGCATAGCCGTCCTTCGTACCCATAAGGTCTTCCATCATATTGATTGTTTTGTCGACACCAACCGTCAGCATGGCTTTGACAGCAGGTACGTTACGGGAGCCACCAAGCGCGTAGCGCAGTGTCACAGGGCCAGGATAGCGGAAGTCGTAGTTCCAGAGACAGTTTGCCTTGTCGTCAGTTTTGGGGCTGTTTTTGTTAGTACAGGGGTAACCTGGAATGGCACCTTGGGTGTCGTAGAGAACGGAGCCGGCACCAACATTATTATTGTAGTTAATGAGCGCAGCGTAGTCGTACGGCTTGACGCTTGAGCCAGGGGAAACTTTTTGGTTTGAGCCAAAGTTCAGCTGGCCGCCACTGTTGACGTCATTGAAATCGGCACCACCAACGAGACTAACAATTTGTCCTGTTTTGACATCTGAAGCGACAAATGC
>DATHYB010000135.1:0-5873 GCA_035459365.1 Candidatus Limnocylindrales bacterium | reverse complement strand
TGCGCCTGCGAGCAGCGAGCCGATTTCAAGGCTGATCAGACGCTTGTTTTTCAGAGTAGTGGGTACGTCGCCCTTCACAATACGCTGCGCCAGTCCCTCAACGATCGCAGTTTTACCGACACCTGGTTCGCCGATTAGTACGGGATTGTTTTTAGAGCGTCGTGAAAGTATTTGCATGCACCGGCGAATTTCTTCGTCGCGCCCAATAACAGGGTCAAGCTTCCCGGTACGGGCGAGCTCCGTGAAATCAGTACCAAATTGTTCAAGAGGTTTTTGTGGTGTATCTGTTTGTGGTTGCATGTCTATTCTCCTTATATCTTTTGAGGCGGCTTATTGCCAATCTGCCGATATGTGAGTATGCAATCTTCCGCTGACCATAGTTTATAAAATTGGCACTCTCAGGTCAAGAGTGCCAACGTGTGATAGTTGATGCTTCACGTGGTAGTCGGATCAGTGGTATCATGGCTTGTAGTCAGCTGAAACAGATTTCAGTCCTGAGGGTACGAGCAGATAATGACGGAGATACGACTCGAGTATGGCACAGACGCACAAACAGCAGTCAGTACCGAAGCAGCTCCAAACAGCAGAGGAGCTATTTGAGGCTACTTTCAACCAAGCGGCCATAGCTATGTCAATTGTTAATCTTGACGGCAGCTGGGAGCGCGTCAACGAAGTCTACCCCAAAATGCTCGGCTATACGCGTGCAGAACTGCTTACCAAGACATTTTTAGACATTACCCATCCCGATGATCGAGCTGGTGACGTCGAAATTGGCAAAAAATTGCTCGCCGGTTCAATCAAGTCATATACCCGCGAGAAGCGCTATCTCCGCAAGGACGGATCAGTACTTTGGGGTATTATTACGGCAACAGGCGTCTATGATGCTAAAGGCAAGCTGCTCTATGTGGTGGCTACCGTCCAAGACATCACCGAGCGCAAACAATATGAGACTGACCTCACCTACCAGAAGGCACTGTTCCAGGCCCAAAACGACGCGACACCGGACGCTATTTTGGTTGTTTCGCCTGAGGGCAAGATGCTGTACTACAACCAAAGCTTTATTGATATATGGCACATGCCTCAGAAGATTATTGATTCAAAAGATGATAAAGCCGCGCTGAAGCACGCTATGAGCCAAGTGGTTGACCCTGAAGCTTTTATCAAGCGGGTTGAATACCTGTATCAGTATCCTGATGAAATCAGCCATGAAGAGATGACGCTCAAGGACGGCCGGGTCGTAGAGCGCTATGGTGTGCCGGTACGGGGTACTGACGACAGTTATTTCGGCTGGACCTGGTACTTCCGGGACATCACTCGCCGTAAACAAGCCGAGGCCGAACTTAAGCAACAGAGTGAGCTTACAAAAATCATCACTGACAATGCAACGACCGGGCTACTCATCATGGATGACCAGCAGCGCTGCACCTTCATGAACCCGGCGGCCGAAGAGATAACCGGATTTACATTTGAAGAGGTGCTCGCATCTGATAAGCCATTACATGACATTGTCCACCATAAACGGCCTGATGGTAGCACGTATCCGATGATGGAGTGTCCAATTGACCGGGCATTGCCAACGCAGAATCAAACAAAGGGAGAAGATGTCTTCGTCAAACCGGACGGCAGCATGTACCCTGTTGCTTTTACGGCCAGCCCGATTGTCCGGGGTAGTAAGCCAATCGGTACTGTTATTGAGCTGCGCGATACGACGCATGAAAAAGCTGTTGAACGTGAAATCAAGCAGCTCAACCGTGACCTTGAAGAACGTGTTGATGTTCGTACGCAGGAACTTACGGCTGCCAACAAAGAACTGGCGCGCAGCAACGTCGAACTTCAAGACTTTGCCTATGTCGCGTCTCATGATCTGCAAGAGCCGCTGCGCAAAATCGCCGCGTTCTCGAATCTTTTGGAGACAGATTACAAGGATGTGTTGCCGAAAGAAGCTCATCGCTATATCCATGGACTGCAAAAATCGAGTGCCCGCATGCGTACACTCATCAGTGACTTGCTGACCTATTCGCGGGTGACAACACAGGCTCAGCCGTTTGAAGTTGTTGACTTGAACGTAATCATCAAAGATGTAGTCGAGGACCTGCAAGTCCGAATCGATGATACGAATGCGGAGGTCCATGTTGATGAACTGTGTACGCTCGAGGGTGACCCATTGCAGCTGCGGTTATTGCTCCAAAACTTCATCTCAAACGCGCTCAAATATAGCAGGGAAGGCGTGCCGCCGGTCATTTATGTCACCGGCAAGCAGACCAAAGAGCACTGTACGGTAGGCGTCCAGGATAATGGTATTGGCTTCAATGAGGCGTATGTGGACAAGATTTTTACTATTTTCCAACGTTTGCATGGCCGCAACGAGTACGAGGGGACAGGTATCGGCTTGGCAATCTGCAAGAAAATTGTAGATAGGCACAACGGATCTATTAAAGTAATAAGTACTGAAGGCAAAGGCTCGACCTTTACTGTGACCTTGCCCAAGAAGCAGCCGGTTCAGGTCCTGCCGTCCCAAGGAGATGTAGTATGAGTCCTATTAACATCCTTATCGCTGACGACGACGAAGACGATATTTTCTTCGCCGTTGAGGCGCTCAATAAAAGCCGCCTGGCAAACAATGTATTTTGTGTCAAAGACGGCGCAGAGCTGCTCGATTTTCTGAATAAGCACGGAAAGTATACTGCTGAGTCGGCGCCGACGCCTGACCTTATCTTGCTCGACCTAAACATGCCAAAGAAAAATGGCCGGGAAGCACTCAAGGAGATCAAGTCAGATGAGCGTTTCGACCAAATTCCTGTTGTTATTCTTACGACTTCGGATGCTGAACAAGATATCATTGCCTCCTACAAGCTTGGTGCGAATTCATATATCAATAAGCCGGTTGATTTCGATGGCCTCGTCGATATAATGAAGGCGCTAAAAACCTATTGGGTGCAGTTCGTAAAACTGCCACCGAATGGGGCGAGACGTGAAATATCTTCCGATACGTCTTAGCGAATACCGCCAGCAGCAGGTACTGAGCGCAAGCCCGGTCTTTTGTGGCGAAGTTTGAGCTGTACTACGTTTGTGGCAAGGATTGCTATGGCAGCCATCACAAAACCAGCGCGCAGCACATTTTGCTGTGAAGCAATCAGGCTGATGCCGAGCAGCAGGGCAAAAGTGAGCGCCCGGGAAGCGTCCGCCGCCATCTCAAGCACTACGGTGTATTCAATGCGCCGTGTCCGGTCGGCGTGGGAATAAAAGATAGAATACAAGGGGATTGAGAGCAGGGGGCCGACTATCACACCGAGGGCATGGACACCAAAAGCCGACCAATAGCCAGTGACGGCGGCCCGGAAGGCGTTCACAACGAACAAACCGCCCGCTCCAACCGCTAGGGTGCGTTTCTTGCTCATCGTGTCGGAGATCCGGCCAGCAAACCAGAACGCAATCAGCGACGGAATGAATGATAGAGACACCAGTAGCCCAAGCTTAAAGTAGTCTTGCACCGCCATGAAGATAAATAAGGGCCACAGTACCATGCCGGCCACCACATCGAAGCTAAGGGCGGCGTGTGCAACCATGTCGCGGCGCACAGTTGGAACTAAGCCGGAGAAGTTGAGCCGCTTACTGCGGACGGTTTCCATGGATTGAAACAAGGGCACCATGGCGATCAGTAGCAGAATCGGCGCAATCATAAATACAGCCTGCAGGCCGAATTTCGCAGCAATGTAACCGCCGAGCAGCGGGACGAGTGCCCCGATTGAAATGCTCAATATCCCCATGAGGCCGATCTGCCGACCGCTCTTACCCTTTGATTTTGCCTTCGAGAATAGACTTTGATACGCAACCCAGTGCAGGCTGTCTGCGATAGCCCATAAGGCTGCAATGATGTACAGCGGCGTCGGATATGATGGATAGACCGCCAGCAGGGCGATATACAAAAAGCTGAGGGGATAGCTGATAGCCATGACATGTTTGGCGCCAAAGCGGGCTATCAGGTGGCCAACGGGCAACTCCAAAAAGAACCGAAAGACGTTAATCAAAATGAATAAAATAAACAGCGATTGCAGCGAAACACCATTTTGCAAAAGGTAGATCGGCAGAAAAATACCGATCAGGCTATAGGCAAATGTCTTGATCGTTTCAGAGGTATAAATTTCTGAAATTTCTGTAAATTGAAGCTTATGCAGATGATAAGGATGGTGGCCAATCACTGTATAAGCATAACAAGATTAAGAACAGTCTTCCAGCTAATGGCCATTCAGGGCAAGCTGCTCTTTGTGGTGAGTGAGAATTCTCATGCTCGTATAGTTGCGCATTAGTATAATAGGTTTCCATATAAGGAGAGGAGACTGTATGCCACCCAAATCGTCGATAGAATCGAGCGTTGCACAGTAAGAGTATTACGGATGCTGTATCCCAGAGGGTCATCGGCGCAGTTGCAGCAGTTGCATTCAGTCTCACGGCTTGTAATAGTAATGAGCCGTCGAACCCTGACATTCGATCTCAGGTTGAGCCTACCGCTAGCGCCGAAGCGCACGTCCCCGAATGTCCGACATCCGCCGAATTCAACGCAGGGATTGATGCTGATGATGTGCCGTTCTATCGCCCAGCCAAGGATGCAACGTATGAAAAGCTTCAAGAAATGATACGCTCCGATGCATATGACCCCATCGATTGTCAGCTCGGCCGGCTTCAGCAAATGCCTCAGGCTGATTGGGTGGGGGATTGGACAGGCGGGCCGGAACAGACACGCAATCAAGTACGTTCAATCACACAAGCAGCTAAGCAAAGCAACACTATCCCACTGTTCGTCGGCTACAATATTCCGAATCGTGACGTCGGTCAGTATTCGGCGGGCGGGGCTGCCGAGGCAAAGGAGTATATGGCGTGGACAAAGGGCTTCTCGGAAGGGATTGGCAAAGATCCTGCCGTCGTCATTTGGGAACCTGACGCGGTGAGCCATGCGGCTGATCTACCGCAACAGGCCCAGAAGAACCGATTTATGCTGCTTCGCACCGCGCTGGGTCAGTTCAAAGCTCAAAATCCGAATGCCTCAATGTATCTCGATGCCGGCAATGACAACTGGCTCCCGCCCGACCGGCAGGCACGCCTCCTCCGATCAGTAGATGGGGGAACCGGCGTCGTCTCGGGGATTTCCGTCAATGTTTCGAATTATGGTAGTCCTGAGTCGTCGGCAAAGTATGGCCAGCGTATTGCCGCAGCATTTGGCCGACCACTGGACATGCTAGTTGATACTAGCCGAAGCGGAGCGCCTGTGCCTGACAGACAAAACTTTTGCAACAATCCGCATGCCCGGCTTGGTGAACTGAGGCGCCCCGGCTTTGACGCGGACGAGACCGTTACCTATGCCTTTGTCAAAAGGCCGTTAGAATCAGATGGCGACTGCGGACCTGACCATCCTCCTGCTGGCCAGCCGCACCCCGAGTTTTTAGCCCGGCTTTTAGGACTGACGCATCCAGTAACATCATAAGGTCGTAAGAATCAGGTACGGAAAGCAATATGCCTATACTGAACCAGTGATTGTCCCCATCAAAAAGCAGGGCTCTATATGCTAGGATTTAAAAATGGCACAACCGACATACGAAGTGATACTCAAACTGACTCGTCAAAATATTGAACGGTTTCAAACTATAGAAGAACGTGAGTGGGGTGCTGAAGGCGCCATGATTGAACTCATAAAGCAGGTCGGTGAGCTTGCCAAGATCATCATGGTCCAGGAGAAGTATTATCTATCCAATCGAGCAGGTCTTGATAAACAATATCAAGCGGGTGCCAGCCGAATAGCTGAAGAACTCGGTGATATTTATTTCGTACTCATACGGCTGGCTGATCACTACGGTATCGATTTCTTGCAGGCCTGTCAT